>JAJWOJ010000465.1 GCA_021635425.1 Clostridiales bacterium
TTGCCATGCCTTTTTATGCGAAGCAGAAATGGGATGGCTGGGGCAAGTAGCATTACAATATATGGAGTCAAATTGCGTTACCCCCTAACATCTATTTTCCTGAACAATTTATAATATATTTTCTTTGCAAGCGAGCGAATTACGCCATATACAATATAAAGCCGAACAACAATACGTTCAAAAATGGTTAAATCTTCTTTATTAGATTCTTTAAATGTTTTTTTTACAACTGCATCATTCCTATGCTTCGCATTATACTTCGCGTAAGCATATACCAGACGGTATTCTTTATTTGTGCATTCGCTTAGGCGAGGCAATAGAGTTCCCGACATCCGTTCGCATTCTTCATGAAACAGTGAAAGTCCTTTTCTTGTCAGCTGTCCATTATGAATCCGGCTTTTTACGCCTATATAGGGTATGGAAATTATCGAAATCTTGTTCAGGAACATCGTTGCCCACATCAATCCGTCCTGATTGAACCTGTAATCCTCATTAAATAACCCGCACTTTTCAAATACACATTTGCTAATCAAAAATGCACATCCGTTATATGTTCCTTTTTTAAAAAGATGCAATAAAGCTTCTACGTCCGTAATATATTCCGTTGTTTGACCATGCATTTTACTCTTGGATTTAATAGAATTGGAGTCTTTGTCTATGTATTCCGTTCTGCACAACACTAAATCATACTTGCTGCGCGCTTTAGAAAGTGCTTCGACTTCTTTTTCGATTTTTTGAGCATTATACACATCATCGTGGGAAAGCCATGAAAAATATTCTCCCTTCATCACTCGGATGCCGTAATTGAGTGCGGAAGAAACTCCCCCGTTCGGTTTGAAAAAATATCGGATTCGATCACTGTATTCCAAAGCAATTCGCTCTGTTGCTCCGTCATCATTCGAGCCGTCGTTTACAACGATCACTTCCGTATTACTATATGTCTGGTCAAGTGCACTGTCGATTGCCTCTCTTAAAAAATTGCTCCCGTTGTACACAGGGATGACAATTGACACAAGCGGTTCGAACTTTTTCTGCTGATTACAGTTCATATATTTCTTTGAGCTCCTCTTTCACCTTTGATTTGGAGTATCTTTTGGAAAACGCATACGCATTGTCCGCAAATGTCATATACTTATCGTCGTCCTCCAAAAGCTCGCAGATATGCTGCGCCATTTTTTCGCTGTCTCCCACATCAACCATAAAACCGTTTTTCCCGTTGTCTATCAACTCTCTGTGCCCTCTGTTATCGGAAATAACGACCGGCTTCTTGCACATCATCGCTTCTATAACATTGATTGGGAGCCCCTCTCTTATACTGCATGCGACAAGCAAATCAGATATCTGATGATACTCGTTTATATTAGTTCTATAGCCGAGTAACTCGACATGATCCTGAAGATTCGATGCCTTGATCAAACTCTCCAAGTTGTCTTTTTCGGGTCCATTTCCTGCTATGAGCAGCTTGGCATTATGGTATCTCGCCACAACCGCCACCATGGCTGAAATTGCCATTTTCTGATTTTTATTGGGAAGCAATTCACCCACGCACAAAATCAATCTTGAGTCCGGCGAATACCCCATTTTCTCTCTTTTTTGTCGTATCTCCTCTTTATTCAAGGCAAAAAAACGTGTCTCGTCAACACCAACGCCATGAATGCGGCATGTTGTGCATGGAAAATGTTCTTTTGCCAATTGATAATCTTCGTCAACTATCGTGATGAGTTTGTCTGTCTTGTGGGAGAAAACTTTTTCTATCGGATAGTATAGGAG
>JAJWOJ010000466.1 GCA_021635425.1 Clostridiales bacterium
GAAAGGAGTTTTCAATGAAATACAAAGAATGGTTGGACGTATGGTTTGCGAACTACATAGAGCCTTCGTCTAAAACGAAAACGTGCGAAAGATATTCGGAGATTATCGAAAAGCACTTGAAGGTAAAGTTGGGCGAATATGAGCTTGAGGAACTGTCGCCCATAGTCATACAGAAGTATATCACCGAACTGATGCAGTCGGGTAATCTGACAACCGGAAAGGGATTGGCGGCTAATTCCGTAAACGGGATTATTACGGTGATTCAGAACTCTTTGAAACTTGCATATACGCTCGGAGAACTGAAAGAGTATACGGCAGACAAAATCAGACGACCGAAAACGAAAGAGAAAGAAGTATCGTGTTTTTCGCTTGCTGAGCAAAAGAAGATAGAGCAGGCGGTGTTGTCGAGTAAGAAAAGGAAATTCATCGGGATCGTGATTTGTCTTTATTCGGGTTTGCGTATCGGAGAATTGCTTGCGCTTACTTGGTCGGATATTGATTTCACGAAAGGAACGCTTGCGGTGAACAAAACTTGCCACGACGGACGAGGTGAAAACGGGAATCTCTGTCGGATCACGGACTTGCCGAAAACAACTTCTTCCAAAAGAATGATTCCGCTTCCGAAGCAGTTGCTTCCCGTTTTGAAAGAGTATAAAAGGAAAAGCATTTCGGAGTATGTTGTGGAATCGGAGAAGGGCAAGCCGCCTACGGTGCGATCTTATCAGAGAACCTTTGAACTTCTGCAAAAGCGTTTGCATATCGAACGTAAAGGTTTTCACTCGCTTCGGCATACGTTTGCTACACGCGCTTTGGAATGCGGAATGGACGTGAAAACATTGGCGGAGATATTGGGGCATAAAAACGCCACAGTAACGCTGAACAGATACGCCCATTCGCTTATGGAACACAAGCAGGATATGATGAATAAGCTCGGCAAAATTTTCAACTAAAAAAGCCGTCTGTTAAAGCAATAGACGGCTCAAATATTACATTTATTATACCATAAAACGGTAGTAAAGTCAATGTGCAATGCTTTCGCGCGGTTAGAAAAGTAATAAAATTCGTAAATACTCTCGATAGGTGTCCGAAGTCTACGGTTTTGTTCACCTATTGCTTTAATAGGCGAACAAAATTCTGCGAGATAATTCACCTATCGGGAGGCATTGAATTGGATATTTTTCGGGTTTCATTTATAGGTCATAGAGTAGTGGACGAGTACCGACAAGTCGAAGAAGAACTTGACGAAGTAATCGAATTGCTGCACCGTAAATATGGGTTTATAGACTTTAACGTGGAACGAAACGGCGAGTTTGATGACCTTGCTACACAAGCCGTCAGACGATTCCGAAGAGAATGGGAGGAGTGGTGCGAGCTTACACTTGTCGAACCATATCCCGTGGCGAACTTGGATATTATAGAGAAGTCTTATGATAGCGTTATTATCCCGACCGATAGGAAGTGCCATTACAAAGCGGCGATAGGGGAACGCAACAAATGGCTTGCCGAGAACTGCGATATGATGATCGTCTATATCAAGCGTGATTATGGCGGTGCATATAAATGCTATAAGTACGCACAGGAACTCGGTGTTCCTATTATGAACATAGCGGATAATATCAAGAATAATAACGAATAATAGAAGTAGAAAAAGGTCGGAATTTACCGACCTTTTTTCGTTTTGGCAATGATAATAAAAGCCGCCTATTCGCATAATAGGCGAACAATCGAAAGAGTTGTGTTCACCTATCGAAAA
>JAJWOJ010000467.1 GCA_021635425.1 Clostridiales bacterium
CGTTTGCAATATCATTATAGTGCATTTGCATAATAAAGTCAATACGTTTGTATAATAATAACATATGCAAATGCATAGTATAATTGATGTATGGATATTTTGGGTAAAATTAAAGTATTGCAAGGCGAACGTAATTGGACAGACTATAAACTCGCGCAAGAAGCGGATATTCCAATAGCTACATTGGCTGCAATATTTTCACGGCGCAATACACCTAAACTTGAAACTCTTCAATGCATCTGTAACGCATTTGGGCTAACCCTTGCACAGTTCTTTTTAGAAGATGAAAAAATAGAAGTGTTAAGCGAAACGGAAAAAGAAATGTTGCAAGTGTTCCGCAAACTTTCCCCCAAACAGCAAAAAGCACTAATTGAAGTATTTAACGAATAAATAAAAAACCACCGTTAGCATATTATCTATCGGTGGTTTTTTGTTAGACTCCAAAAGCGGGTTTCCCGCTTGTTGCCGCGCGAAGGTGGGAATGTACCACCTTCCTTATCCTGCTTAGGCATCGAAAAAGATACCAATCTAGCCAAAATTATTGGGCAAGATTTCGGGCGTAAAATTATCGTAAATTATGGCTTCGTTCGCTGTATTTATAAGTGGGTTTATGGTATAATGAGTGCATGGATAAAGTCGCGTACCATTTTAATAAGAAGAAACTTCGAGCCAAGACGGACGGTAAATTTTTGTATTACTATCCCTGCAACGAGGAGGATAAGGCGAATACTTTTCTTTACGGAAAGGGCTATTTCGTTATAGAAGTTACGGAAAACGAATGGGAAGCGTTGCGCGAGCTGGATAGGTTCGAGTACAATAATTGGCACAAAGTGTACCGCCATAACGAGCCGTTTCCTGAAAACGAAGAACAACTTTCTCCGGAGCAACAGCAAAAATGGATCAATCGCGACGTGCCGCTTGCGGTTACTACCGCCGAGCGGATAGACAGAATACGTGCGCTATCCACGCTTACAAAACGCGAGCGCGAAGTGTATTGTTTGAGCGTGGACGATGAAATGATGCAAAAAGATATAGCCGAGGAATTGGGCATTACACAAGGTGCGGTATCTTCTACTTTCCGTCGCGCAAGACGAAAATTGGACGCTTACGATCTGAGCAAAGACAATACATCGGACGATATTGTTTGGAAGCTTTGGGAAATATATATACGCGACTTTGAGTTGCCCGATTTCCTTGACGTAGAAATAGAATTTGTCATAAGGGGCATATTCGGAGATATTCTTCCGTTCATAAGTTGGTTTTACAGTATCGGCGAGCTGTGCCGCTATATACTTCGCTACTATCTATTTGACGAAGATAAAATCAATGCCGACATAGAAAACTATCTTTCAACCGCGTCGAAAATAGAACAGCAACATTTCAAAGATTATTACAAGGAGCAACCGCTAATCATACAAGGCGTATATGTTCGGCTGTGCATGGAAGTAAAAAACCGCGAAAGAAACGGTTTACACGACTCGCACAAGGCATTCGAGAGTATTTATACTGCGGTGGAAAAACTTGCAAAACCGTTAAAGAAAACCGTAGAACAATGCCTAACAGAGCGGCTTTATCCTTTTGTTGCCAATATGCGAAACGGCCGATTGCGAGCATTTTACGAGTATTATACAGGCAAAAAAATAGCGCACTGAAAAAATTTTTTGAAAATTTTTAATTTGATGTAATATTTTCGGTGTTCTCGTGGCTTATATATAGGAGGCGCTTGCACAAAGCGAAACAAAAACTT
>JAJWOJ010000468.1 GCA_021635425.1 Clostridiales bacterium
TCGTTTTCCTTCTCCTTTTCTCCGATTTCCTCTATAGCTTCTTCGATGTCCTCCGAAATCTCCTCGAGTTCTTCCGCAAAATCATCCAGATCGTCGCGGGAGATAACGCCGCTATGGTCGAAATCGAATTTTACGTCGTATTTTTCCGTAAACGCGAGCAGTATCTTTCTGTCCTCTTCGGAAAAAACGACGTCATCTTTTTCGTCGCCGTATTTATCGAGCGTTTTAAGAAGAGAACGCGTATCCGATAATTTTTCGGAGGCGATTTTCAGAACCTTGTTTTTAAAATTCGCTACAAGCTCTTTCTCGTCCTCTTTTACGGTGTGGTTTTTGTAATAATCTTCGATTTTGTCAAGTTCTTCGTCCGATAAAAACAACGTGGTTACGTCTTTGCCGAGCAGTCCTTCGAGCGATTTTTCTATTCCCGATTGCGCACCGTCGTTTATTTTCCTCGTTTCATGGTCAAAAACGGAAAGCCTTACAATGCTCCCGGACGATATAACGCCCTTATTTTTCAGGTCTCCGATTATGGAGCGGGTTGCCTCGTTCGCGTTTGAACCGACGTAATTTTTGTTGTGTAAGAACACGACGCCGTCTTCGTTAAGCCCTTTCTGAGCCGTAACGACGTAGTTTTTATCTACGGAAAGCGAAATATTGGGATTTACGTCTATAACGATGTCATAAACCGCAACGGGCGACGGGAAAGTAGTTTTTCTTACGGAAGAATAAACGAAGAGAGAAACGACTATCGCAATCGCAACCGCGGCAACCGTCATGCCGAACCCGAGACGCAAGCGCCCGTTTTTCGATAATTTGCCTTTCCCGTTTTGCTCGGCTATTTTATCCCAGTCCACAACGCTCGAAATTTTTTCGCTTAAAGCCGGAGCGTCGGCTTTTAATTCTTTTTCTATTTTTTTAAAAACACTCATCTGTACGCCTCCTTTGCCATCTCTTTTGCTTTTTTCAATAACGCGTTGTATTGTCTGTTTACAGTTGAAACGGGTTTTTTAAGCATCGCCGCGACTTCAACCCTCGTATATCCGTAAATAACCGTATTTTCAAGGATAAAAAACTCTTCCTCGCTGAAATTTTTTCTGCACGTTTCGAGGAGCGGGGCTTCTGTCGCGTAATCGTCGGAAACGGCAAACTGCAAATCTTCGGGAGTGACGGATTTGTCGATTCCCGATTCTTTTTTTATGCTGTCAAGCGCCTTGTTTTTCGCAATCGAGCATAAATACGGCAGCGGGTCTCCTTTTACAGACGAAAGATTGTTCAGAAAGGAAATATACGAATCCTGTACTATATCTTCGGCGAAAAAACGCTCCCTGACGTATTTACGGGCGACATACCACACAGCGCCTTTGGTGAGCGTGTAAAACTCTTCGAAATATTCTTTTTTTCCCGCTTTCAGTTTTGAAAGCAACCATTTAAGTTTTAATCTGCTCATACTTTTTTTCGTGTGTTACGTTTCTGTTATATATACGATTGAGAATGCCCGAAATTCTCATTTAATCGAAAAAAATTTTTATTTATTTCGGAAATAGCGTCACCGTTGGGTTTTTCGTTATCGCAAAATCGTAAATTGCACCCGAAATCTGAGATTTTTTGCCTTCCGCTTCGCAAGTCGCCCGTTACAAAAGTTTTTATCTTTTCATAAAAACTTTCTCATAACAAACCACCCTGAATTTTTTCTTGCAATGTATATTATAACAAGTTTTTTAGCCAATGTCTAACGAATATCACC
>JAJWOJ010000043.1:0-2535 GCA_021635425.1 Clostridiales bacterium
CGGCCGAATATGATAAAGTCATCTTCTACGTTTACAACCCGATAGACGAGACGAGAACGTTGATTTACGCCACGAATCAGGGTTGGAGCGGGCGTACCACGCAGACCGTGTTGCAGCCCCTTTCCTGGACGAAGGTGGAAATGCCCATAAAGAACATGAACGAAAAGGGCGGCTTCATGCTCGTTCAGAAGCCCAAAGCCGAAGGCTGGCTTTTCTCGAGTTTCATTGCCGTGAAAGCGGATAAGCGCGCGGCGGAAGTTTCGGCGATGATAGACGGACTTCCCGCTCTCGAAGAACTTACGAGCGCTCACAGAGAACAGGTTGAAAAAGTTAAAGCGGAATACGATTCCCTTTCCGACGCGGCGAAATCGCTCGTAACGAACGCCGATAAACTCAAAGATGCTGTAAAAATCGTTATTTACGGCGAGTCGGTAAAACCGGTTATAGCGGTAATTTCCGAACTTAAAGCCGCTTCAGAAATGGCGGGACTCGAAGACGTATACGCCGTGGAAAAAGCAAGGCGGACTTTCGATGAACTTCCCGACGAAGCGAAAGAGATAGTTTCAAACGCGGAAACTCTTTTTGCCTGCGAGGAAAAAGCGGCGGAAATTCTGAAAGGAAAAACAGCGTTTGAAGAACTTGTAAATTCCGTTACGGGCGAAAATCTTTCCGACGAGGAGCTGTTCAGGGCTTTGACGGCTAAGTCGATGTACGAGGCTATGACGAGCGAAATCAAGAACTCGCTCGGCAGCGAAATAAAGAGCAAATACGAAGCGATCGCTGCGAAGACCGAAGGGTACGTTCTTCTTTCCGACGCGATGAGCGGAAGCCTTATGACCTCTCCCGCTCCGGGCGATTATACAAACGTCAGCGTTGTGAGAAACGCTTTTGATAAAACCTACGGCGCGACCTATGCGTTAAAGATAAAAGAGCCGCACGCTACGGGCGCTTCGTCGTTCAAACCTTACGGTTCGCTCGATACCAAAGGCGTTTATTACGTGATGTTCTATATCCAGAACAACACGGGCGCATGGCAGAATCTTATAGCGTACTGGCGTACCGACTGGAAGAACGGCGGTTCGGTGTTTATGCCCGGCAGCTATCAGGTAGAAGAGGGCGGCGCGGACAACAACTGGACTAAAGTCGGTATTCCCGTGGAAAAATTTTATTCCGAGGACGATGTGTTCTTCGTGCTGAACGGCGCGGGGGCGAATTTCGAAGGAGACGTTTCCCACCCCGTCACGACGGGAACGTGGACGATAACGAGTTTTATAGGTATAACCGAAGATAAATACTTCGAGTTGCAGGCGGAAGAGACCGTAAAAATGATAGACGGACTCCCCGCCGCAGGCGAAATTACCGACCTTACTCATAAAACAGCGATTCAGAATGCGAAAAATTCTTACGACGCTTTGTCCGACAAGGCGAAAGCAAAAGTCGGCAATGCGGATAAACTCGAAGAATGCGTAAACGCTCTGAACGAAGTTATAGGCAGACTTGCAAATAATATTATCGATATGATAGCCGATCTGCCCGAAGCCGAAACGCTCACGAAAGACAACTTCGGAACTTACCGCGCGGCGATAAGCGCGGCTATGAACGCCTACACGACGGCTCAGACGGAAGTTAAAGAAGCGGTGAGCAATTATGCAAAACTCGAAGCGTTGAACGCTAAAGTTGCTGAGTTTAATCCGCTTGTCGCGAAAGAGCTTATTGCCGCACTTCCCGATCCCGATAAAGTTCAGGGAACGGAAACGGCTTTAAGAATACTCGGCGTAAAGAGTTTCTACGATTCTTTGACCGCTGCGGAAAAAGCTCTTGTAGATAATTCCGAAACGCTCGAATTATACGCGGAAAAGGTTGCGAAGTATAAAAAACTGATTTCCGCTGTTATCTCGCCTAACGGGATTTTATCGGGCAGAGACACAGGCAACAGGGGCGAAGTCGGAACGATTCTTAACGATTTGTTCGGCTACGTCTGGACGTTGAACGTGACGAACGCCGCGAACGGAGATTTTCACGCCGCGAAGATGGACGCGACGGGCTGCCTTAATATAGCGTTTGCTGTTTACAACCCGACTTCCGTCGATATAGGCTTGGTGTGCTATACCGCAAGTTGGGGCAACGGAAAGGTTATCGCGACGGCGAAGAGTAAGCAGTGGACTACCGTATACGTTGACGTTTCCGTTTACGGCTCGGATTTCTTCATTATAATAAACGACGCGAAATGCAACGAGGGAACGTGGTTCATAACCGATTTCGTCGGAATTACAGAAGAGGAAGAGGAGACGGAAAAAGTTATTCTTGCCGCAGACGACGCTGCTAAACTTTCGGGCGGCAGAGATACGGGAAATGCGGCGACGATAGGTCTTGCGACCGACGAAACTTACGGGAAAGTATGGACTTTGCAGTCCGCGAACGCGGCTACTACCGATTTCCACGCCGTTGGACTTGACGCTTCCGCTTACGCGAAAGTAGTATTCAGAATTTACAATCCGCTCAGCGAAGACGTAGGGCTTGTGCTTTACACGGCTT
>JAJWOJ010000043.1:2635-10729 GCA_021635425.1 Clostridiales bacterium
GGAAGTCAGTCCGTTATAACAATGAAAGCGGGCGAATGGACGGAAATAACCGTCGGCGTAGCAACTTACGGTTCGACTTTCTTCTGCGTTATAAACACGGCGAAGAGCAATGAGGGCGTGTGGAAAATATCTTCGTTTATAGGAGTTCCGGTTAAAACCGAAACGATACTCGAAGCGGACGACGCCGCTAAGCTTTCGGGCGGCAGAGATACGGGCAATGCGGCGACGATAGGTCTTACGACCGATGAAACCTACGGAAAAGTGTGGACTTTGCAGTCCACAAATGCGGCAACGACCGATTTCCACGCTGTTGGGCTTGACGCATCCGCTTACGCGAAAATTACGTTCAGAATTTACAATCCGCTCAGCGAAGACGTAGGGCTTGTGCTTTACACGGCTTCCTGGGGAAGTCAGTCCGTTATAACAATGAAAGCGGGCGAATGGACGGAAATAACCGTCGACGTCTCGACTTACGGCTCAACGTTCTTCTGCGTTATAAACACGGCAAAGAGCAACGATGGCGTGTGGAAAATCACGAGTTTTACGGGCGTTTCGCAATAACTCGCACAATGTCAATCGGGGGCGAATCAATCTTCGCCCCTTTGATTTTTAAAAAGTATTGAAATATTCCGAGATAAATGGTAGAATAGTCTTAACTACGTCGCTTTCGGTGAGTTATACAAACTTATTATGGAAAATTACGCGGAAGAAAACGAAACGTTGTCCGAAGCGATTGAAAAATATCTGAAAACCGCTTGCGGGGTTTCGGATTTACATCTTGAAAAAATACGAAAAATTTTTATAGAGGACTAAAATGTTAAATCTGAACATAGAAGAAAAAGTCGCAGCCGTAGTCGAAAGGCTGAGAACGCTCAAAACCGTCGACAAAAAAAGCATAGCGACGGAGATTTCGGATAAAGTGGACGAGAAGGGCGTATTTTACGGGTCGGACGAAGATTTTAAGCCGTTTGAAAGCCCTTATATACTGTTTGAACAGGATGAGTATTTCTGTTTCAGAGGCTCGTTCGAAATCGAAGAAATAAGGGACGATGAAAAGGCTTACTTATCGATAGAAACGTTTATCGGCGGAGTTGCTCCTACGATAAGACCGCAAGGACTTTTAAAGCTCAACGGCGAGATTATTCAAGGTATAGATATAAACCATACCGACGTTTTGCTCGATCCCGGTAAATATGATATGGAACTTATTTTCTATACTCATATTTTCGGTTTGTCTCTGCCCGTTTATTTTTCCGTTAAACGCGAAAATACGTTGATAAACGACTTATACAACGACTTATCCGTTGCGCTCGCGGGTATGAAACTTCTTTTGAAAAACACCGACGACTATGTCTTTGCGAAGTATCATCTCGAAAGAGCGATAAATCTTATAGACTTCAGAGAGGAATACGGAGCAGAGTTTTTTAACTCTTTAAAGCGTGCGAGAGATTATCTTTATAAGAATTATTTCGGGAAAGGCGAGGGGATAAGACCTGTCGTAAACTGCGTCGGACATACTCATATCGACGTTGCGTGGCTGTGGGACGAAGAACAGACGAGGCAGAAAACCGAACGAAGTTTCGCAACGGCGTTAAAGCTGATGGAAGAATACCCCGAGTATAAATTTATGATGAGTCAACCGCAACTATTTGCTTTTCTGAAAGAACGCAACCCCGAAATTTTTGCAAGAATAAAGGAAAAGGTTAAAGAGGGCAGGTGGGAACTCGACGGCTCGATGTGGCTTGAAGCCGATTGCAATTTGACGAGCGGAGAAAGCCTTGTAAGGCAGATATATTACGGAAAGAAATTTTTCAAAGATGAGTTCGGAGTCGATTGTTCGTGTGTTTTCGAACCCGACGTTTTCGGTTATTCCGCCGCTCTTCCGCAAATTATGTTAAAAAGCGGGATAAAGCGTTTCGTCACGGCGAAAATAGGTTGGAACGATACCGACAGAATGCCTTACGACGCGTTCGTATGGCAGGGAATAGACGGCAGCAAAGTGTTTGCGTATTTTATATCTACTTGCGATTGTGACCCGAGAAACGGCGTTTACGACAGAACTTACACGACTTATACCGGTCCGATAAGTCCGCAGGCGGTACTCGGAACGTGGCACAGATTTCAACCGAAAGAGTTTAACGCCGTAACCCTTTTGACTTACGGTTACGGCGACGGAGGCGGCGGCCCTACGAGAGAAATGCTTGAAACGGAGAAAAGGCTGAGAAAGGGTATTCCCGGTATTCCGAGAACAAAACTCGCCACGCTTAAGGAAACTCTCGACGAAATAGAAGACAATTTCAAGGCAAACGCAAAAGAATTGAAACGTTACCCGAAATGGAACGGCGAATTGTATTTCGAATACCACAGAGGAACGCTCACTTCCGTCCCGAGGATAAAAAAGCACAATCGCGACGGGGAATTCGCGCTTATGAACGCGGAATTGGTTCAAACCCTTGCGAGTACGCTTTTCGGCGCCGATTACGAATGCGAGACGATCGAAAGAAACTGGAAGACTTTGCTTTTAAATCAGTTTCATGATATTTTGCCCGGTTCGGCGATAAAAAAAGTGTACGAGGACAGCGATAAACAGTTCGAAAAAATGTTCGCCGATCTCGGCGGTTTGATTGGAAAATCGTTGGACGTTATAGCGAAAAACATAAGTACCGACGGCGGACTTCTCGTGTTCAATCCGAACGGGTTTGCGGCAACTTCGACGGTTGTTTCCGACGGAAAAACCGTGGTGGTCGAAGACGTTCCGTCGCTCGGGTATAAAGTATGTAAACCGCGCGTTAAAAACAATTCCATAAAGGTCGGAAAATTGAAAATCGAAAGCGGGGATTATGTCGTTCGGTTTGATAAAAGCGGGGCTATAAGTTCGTTATTCGATAAAAACAACGGTAAACAGATAGTAAAACAAGGCGAGAAAATAAACGCGTTCGCGGCGTATGAAGATATGCCTTACGAGTATGACAACTGGGAAATAACCCCTTATCATAAGCAGAAGAGATACGCTTTAGACGGCGAGGCGTTTTTTGAGAAGATCGAAGACGGCGACAGAGCGGGTTTTAAAATCACGAAAAAATACGGAAAATCCGTCATTGTTCAGAATGTGTATTTGTATAACGGGTTACGCCGCATAGATTTCGAAACGGACGTTATATGGAACGAGAAAAAACAACTTTTGAAAGTCGAATTCCCGTTCGGGCTTCTCGTCGATAAAGCCGTTTACGATATTCAGTTCGGTAACGAAGAAAGGAGTACTTCGACAAATACGAGTTGGGATTCGGCGAGATTTGAAAGCGTGGGGCAGAAATGGGTCGATATGTCCGAGAATAATTACGGCGTCGCTCTTTTAAACGACGGCAAATACGGATTCGGCACGGAAGATTCGCTGCTCACTATGACCGTGTGTAAATGTGGCGGTTTCCCTTATTACGAAGCGAACGAAAAAATCCCGCGCTTTACCTATTCGCTCCTTCCGCATGACGGCGATTTCAGAGGGGGCGGAGTTATAAACGAAGCTTATCTTTTAAACAGAGGATTTATAACGAAGAAGCTCGATATGCAAAAAGGATCGCTCGGCGAGGAATATTCTTTCGCAAAATGTCTTACGGACGGCGTGTTCATAGAAACGGTCAAGCAAGCCGAAGACGGCGAGGGAATAATGCTCAGAATGTATGAGGGATTCAGAGAGAGTAAACGGGTAAACGTTGTTTTCGATAAGGAAATTTCCTCGGCTTATATCTGCGATTTGTCCGAAAACGAACTTATAGCCGCGGATATTGCGGGAAATAAGGTTGCGTTCGATATTAAACCTTATGAGATAATTACTTTAAAAATCAAATGAGATATACTTTTAAAAACGGCGTCGAAGCCGAAATAGATTTTAAAAATAAAAGGATAAGCGGCGTTTATCGCGGCGGAGAAAATCTGATATGCGGAAATGTTCCGTTTTTCTCCGTGAAGATGAGAAAAAAAGACGGAAGCCACAGAATAATTACCGCTTTCGAATGCGAATATCTCGGTGAGAACGGGAATAGCCGCATTTACGAAAACGCCGATTTTACGGTAAAGTTGTCGGTGATTCCGACCGAAAAAGGGTTGAGATGGCGAATAGCCGTAGATAACCGGACGGACGACCTTTTGGAATGGGTTGAACTCGGTTCGTTCGGCGTGTGCGAAAAACTTGCCGAAGAAAATGGCGGAAAAGGCGCGATTTTGTTTCCGTATAACGAGGGGTGTCTCGTTACGGATATGCGTAAACGAAATAACTCGCCTTTTCCTTACATCGAACCGGAGTATCCGAGTCTCGGAAAATACTCCGTCTTTCCGAATATGCTTTCTTCGCAGTTTATAACCTATCTTTCGGACGGCGTGGGAATATATCTCGGAATGCACGACGAAGAGAGAACGACCAAACACATCGACTTTAAAAGCGAAGAAAACTGTATACGCGTTCAATCGAGGTGTTTTTGCAACGTAAATTACGGTGAGTCTTACGAAATGCCTTTCGACACCGAGACAATCTTTTTCGTCGGGGAATGGCAGGAAGCGTGCGAAATATACAGAAATTGGTTTGAAAATCATCTGCCGAACGGACTTAAAAAAATCGCGGACAACGGAAAGCTTCCGAAATGGTACGAAGAATCGCCGATTACCGCGATTTACCCTGTGAGGGGTACCCGAGACACAGGCGATATGACGCCGAACGAACTGTTTTTTCCTTATGAAAACGCAATCCCGTTTTTACGGGATTTTGCCGAAAAAACGGAGAGTCGCGTAATGGCTCTTCTGATGCATTGGGAGGGGACGGCTCCGTGGGCGCCGCCTTACATGACAGAGCCGTTCGGCGGAAGCGATATGTTTAAAAAGTTCGTCGATAAAGCGCACACGGGCGGACTTCCGGTCGGTTTGTATTGCAGCGGCTTCGGGTATACCCTTCAAAGCAACGTTATAAAAACGTACAATAAAGAAGCGGAGTATGAAAGAGAAAACCTCGGCGAAATAATGTGTTCCGATTCCGACGGAACGTTTAAAAGCGAAATTTGCTCGGCGCAGAGAATAGGTCTCGATATGTGCCCTGCTTGCGAGAAAACGAAAAGGTTGTTTTCCGACGAGATAAATAAGGTAATCGGGGAGTTCGGAATAGATTATATGCAGGCTCTCGATCAGAATCACGGCGGATCGTCGTATTTTTGTTATTCCGACAAGCACGGACATATTCCCGCTCCCGGGAAATGGCAGCAAGAAGAGACGAATAAAACGCTCGGAAGAATAAAAAATACGAAAACGGTATTGGGCTGCGAAAGTGCGGCGAGCGAGCCGTTTATAGCGAAACTCGCGTTTTCGGACAACAGATTCGAACTTAATTATTATATCGGCACGCCCGTTCCCGTGTATTCCTATATATATCACGAGTACGTCAACAATTTTATGGGCAATCAGATATGCGCGATGCTCGAAAAGACGGAGGTAAATTACACAATGCGCGCGGCATATAGCTTTATCGCGGGCGATTGTCTCTCCGTAGTTTTTTCGGGCGACGGCTCAATACTTCATTCATGGTGCGACTGGATATCCCCGAAAGATAAGCGTGTGGATAAGGACGTCGCGATAAAATTTCTGAAAACGCTTAACGGGTGGCGAACGGGCGGCGGCAAAGATTTTCTCCATAGGGGTAGAGCGGTGAAACCCCGAAAAATCGAATGTGGGAAAGTTTCTCTTTTAACGGAATACGGAACTCCGTTTTTCATAGACGAATGTTTGACCGCGGCTTATGAGTGCGGCGGCGAAATCGCTCAATTTATAGTAAATTTCAATCTTTCCGACAAGAAAGTGAAAATCGACGGCTCGGGCGAAGCGTTTTACGGCTCCGACCTGTCGTGCCGTAAAAATTTCGACGGAGAACTGATAATCCCTGCATTATCTGTTGTAATGCTAAAGAAAACGGGGCGGGGAAATATATAAAAGACGCATTTGTCTGAATTAAAATACTACGAACACATAAGGAGAAAAAGTAATGAGTAAAGGAAGATTTACAATTCCTACGGACGAAAGTTTCGTAGAAGGAACCAAAATAATAGCCGAAAAATGGGGTGCGGATGCCGTCCGCGATTGCGACGGAACGAAACTTCCCGAAAACCCCGGTCAGTTCGGAAAGGTTTATAACACTTATTTCGTCGTGCGCGGCGATAACGAATGGGCGCGCAAACACCCCGAAGAAGCACAGAGAATTTTCTTGCTTTCAAACCGTAATCTTGCCACGAACGAAACGCTTGAAATCGAAATAATGAAAGGGTTTTTAAAAGACGAGTTCGATCCCGATTACGCCTATATCGACCTTTGGGAAGTTTACGACAGAACGACGGGCATCAAACACGAAAAGTGGGGCTATAACTCGATTAACGGCATAGTTACGATTGAAAATGCTATTCCTTTCCACGAATATACGGTGACTTTTCTCGCGAGAGTGACCTGGCACCCCGTCCAGATTTATAATTACCTTACGAACGAATGGACTTGCGAAAAACAGCTCACTTACGATCCCGCATTCCCCGCCACTAAGAAATATATTGTCGAACATATGAAAAAGTGGTGCGAGGAAAATCCCGAAACGAGCGTAGTCCGCTTTACCACTTTTCTTTACCAATTCACGCTTATTTTCAACAATCTCGGAAAGGAAAAGCAGGTTGAGTGGTTTGGCTATGCGCAGACGGCTAACCCCGTTTTAATGGAAGAATTTGAAAAGGAGAGCGGAATCCATCTTTTCGCGGAGGATTTCGTGGACAGCGGGTATTACAATAACTGCTTCCGCAATCCCACCGAAAAATTTCTTAAATATATGGACTACGTAGAGCGTTTCGTAAGCAAAACGATAGGCGAACTCGTGGATATCTGCCATAGTTACGGCAAAGAAGCTATGATGTTTTTAGGCGACGACTGGATAGGCTCCGAGCCTTACGGCGAGCATTTCAAAGATATGAATCTCGACGCTGTGGTCGGTTCTGTCGGCGGCGGCGTAACGGTGAGAATGCTTTCCGAAATTCCGCACGTCAAATACCACGAAGGCAGATTTTTGCCGTATTTCTTCCCCGATACTTTCTTCGACGGAAACGAGGACGGCGCGGTTGCCGAACTCAACAAAAATTGGCTTACGGCGCGCCGCGCGATTATGCGTAAGCCTATCGACAGAATGGGTTTCGGCGGGTATTTGTCGCTCGCGGCGAAGTTCCCGAAGTTTGTGGACAGAGTTGCGGAAATCGCCGACGAATTCAGAACCATTTACGACGCGATTGACAACAAAAAGCCTTATTGCCGTCTTAAAGTCGGGCTTCTGAATGCCTGGGGCAAAAAGAGAAGCTGGATGAGCCATATGGTAGCTCACGAACTCTGGTATCAGCAGATTTATTCTTATCAAGGTATATTAGAGGCGATTTCGGGGCTTCCCGTGGATATCGAATTCTTGTCCTTTGACGACGTGAAAAACGGCGTTAATCGATCTATAGACGTACTTATTAACGCGGGCGACGCGTATACGGCATTCTCGGGCGGGAAAGAATGGCTCGACGAAAAATTGCAAACCGCAATAAGAAAATTTGTATATAACGGCGGTGGATTTATAGGTATCGGCGAACCTACGGCTTGCGAAGGCAACGGAAGATATTTTCAACTTGCGGACGTTTTAGGCGTAGACGAGGAAGTCGGCTTCACGCTTTCGAACGATAAATACAATATAAGTAAAGTCGCTCATCCGCTCACCGACGGAATGAAAAACTTCGATTACGGCGAAGATAAAAAGAACATTTACGCTTTGGACGGCGCGAAAGTTCTCGATATAACTTTCTCCGACCGTTTCAAACGCAATGTAAACGTCGGCGAAGTTAAAATGGCGGTCAACGAATACGGCAAGGGTAGAAGTTTTTATATCACGGGTTTGCCTTATAGCTTTGAAAATTCGCGGCTTTTATATAAAGCTATGTGCCTGGCGGCAAATAAGGAACTTAACGTTTGTTATTCGTCCAACGTAAACACCGAATGTAGCTTCTACGAATCGAGCGGAAAGTATGCGATAGTCAACAACAGTAACGAAAAACA
>JAJWOJ010000469.1 GCA_021635425.1 Clostridiales bacterium
ACGAAAGCAAAGTAACGCCCGAGGCATCGATAAAAGGCGACCTCGGCGCGGATTCCATCGATATACTTCAGCTTCTTATGACGCTCGAAGAGGAAAGCGGAATAACTATTCCCGACGAAAAACTCGCAACGTTCGAGACGGTTGGCGACATCGTAACCTATCTCGAATCGCTTTGATGAATCGAAGTAATCGGATTTTTAACGCGAGCCTTTCTTTTTCGGGGAGGCTCGTTTTTTTTACATACAAAAAAATTTATGGCTCAAAAAATACTCTTATCGGATCATTTTACGTATAAAAAACTATTCAAATTCGTTTTGCCGTCTGTTTTTATGATGATCGTAACGTCGATTTACGGCGTTATAGACGGTTTCTTTATTTCTAATTTTGCGGGCAAAACGCCTTTTGCGGCAATAAACTTCATTTATCCGTTTATTATGATATTAGGCGGAATGGGTTTTATGATAGGAACGGGCGGAACGGCGCTCGTTTCAAAAACGCTCGGAGAAGGCGATATCGACAAAGCGCATAAGTATTTCACGATGCTTATAATGTTTGCGGTTATTTTGGGTTTAACCCTCACGACCGTCGGAATATTGCTTATTCGTCCGATTTGCGTTTTACTCGACGCAACCGAGGAAATGACCGGTTACTGCGTGCAGTACGGAACGATCGTAATATCTTTCACGACGTTTTTTATGTTGCAGAACATTTTTCAGAGTTTTCTTGCCGCCGCGGAAAAGCCTCGTTTAGGGCTTATCGTTACCATTATCGCCGGTTGTACCAACGCGCTTTTAGACGCATTGTTCATCGTCGTGTTCAAGTGGGGAATCGTCGGCGCGGCGGTTGCTACGGGAATAGGACAGATGGTCGGCGGAATTATCCCGCTCGTTTATTTTCTTCGTCCGAATAACAGCGCGCTTAAATTTTCAAAAACGAAAATCGAAATAAAACCGATTCTCGGGGCATGCGCGAACGGTTCGTCGGAGCTTTTAACGAATATATCGTCGTCAATAGTAAGCATGCTGTATAATATGCAACTCATGAAGTTTTACGGCGAAAACGGCGTTTCGGCATACGGTGTTTTAATGTATGTTCAGCTTATATTTCTCGGGATAGAGATAGGATATTCGATAGGCTCGGCACCTATAGTTGCCTATAATTACGGTGCGAGAAATACCAAAGAACTGAAAAATATGTTTAAAAAGGGCGTAACTTCAATGTCTGTCGCGGGTGTTGCTTTAACGTGCCTCGCCGAGGTTCTTGCCGTTCCGCTCGCGCATATTTTCGTCGGGTACGATAAAGAGTTGTTCAACCTTACCGTTCACGCATTCAGAATGTTCTCGTTTGTGTTTTTGTTTTCGGGAATCAACATTTTCTCGTCGGGTTTTTTCACCGCGCTTAACAACGGTCTCGTTTCCGCGATTTTGTCGATTATGCGCGCGTTGGTGTTTCAGACGACCTTTGTTTTTTTGTTGCCTGCGTTATTCGGTGCGGAAGGGGTGTGGTTTGCAACTTTCACGACGGAAATTTTTGCCGTAATAACGTCGGTTACCTTTCTCGTCGCGCTGAAAAAGAAGTACGATTATTGATTTGTTATAGCTGATATAATTAAATACAATACGAGTTGAGCCGTTTTCGTTTTGAAAAACGGTTCCGTTATGTTAAAATAGAAGCAAACACTTTTCAGGAATGCAATATTATGATTTTTGGCAAATATATAAACAAATAC
>JAJWOJ010000470.1 GCA_021635425.1 Clostridiales bacterium
GTTTTTGGGTTATTAAAGTTCAAATTTTATGCCGTCTCGCTGTCATCTGCGGCATTGAAATCCGCCAAAAAAGACTTTTCTTCGTCCTCATCGTCGGAATCGTCATTATGCGTATCGTTATCGCCGTCATCGCCGGCATCGGGATCTTTATCGGAATCGGAATCTTCCGACGTCTCCTCATCCGAAGCCATGTTCGTTTCTTTTTCGGCGTTTCCGTCTTCTCGGGAAGGTATCTTTATCGGATCGTCGTCTTCGCTCAGCGTACCGCTGCCGACGTTACCCGTTGCGATTTCGTTATCGGCGTTGTTTACAAGCTCGGGATCCTTAGATTCGTCGTAAACGTCTTTCTGGAAAAGATACGAGCTTTCGTCCGTACCGTGCAGAAGCCTGATCTTCTCTATAAGCCCGTTGTAATCGGGTAACTCGTCAGAGACGAAATCTGGAATCTTTTAAGGAAATTATCGGTCGTACCGAATAACGCGGGGTGACCTATCGAATCCTTTCTGCCGACAACTTCCACAACGCCGAGCTTAAGAAGGTTCTGCAAAGCATACTCGCAACTGCAGTTTCTGATTTCTTCGAGATCCATTCTCGTAACGGGCTGTTTGTATGCGATTATCGCGGCAACCTCGAGCATGCTCTTTGAAAGCTCACGTTCCTTTATCGGATTTAAAACCGTGGCAACGCTGTCGGCGTTGTTTTTATTCGTGCCGAATTGCAATTTCTTATTAAATATAAGCAAATGAATACCGCTGTCTTCATTATATTTTTCTCTTTGTAATTTTTCGGCTTCTTCCATTATCTGTTTGTCAGGCAGACAAAGCTTCTCGGCTATATCCCGAACGGAAACCGCATCCCCGGAAACAAACAGAATCGATTCAATTATACTCGCTAAGGTCTCCAACTTCTTCACTCCTGTCTTCTCTAAGATTTATAGTAATATCGCCAAAAGTTTCTTTTTGTTCATATGTAAGGTACTGAAGCTTCAAAAGCTCCAAAAGCGCCTGAAACGTCGTTATTATTTCCATTCTCGAAGCGTCTTCCTTGAAAAGCTCGAAAAAGCTGCAGGACTGACGTTCAAGCATCGTCGTTTTGATATAATTTATCTTATCCGCAACCGTAAATACTTCTTTCGGAATTTCCTTCTGACTGTTTTTGATTCTCTTTTCGAGATCGAGACGTTCAAGAAGTTTCGAAAAGGCTTTTACCAGATTGTTAAGGTTAAAATCCGTATATTCGATACGAACGTCGTTAGCCGATTCGTCCGGTTCTTTATAGAAGATATTGACGGTTTCCTGCTCTTTGAGGTTTTCGCTCGCTTCTTTGAAAAGCTTATACTCTTCAAGCTGGCGGAAAATGTTTTCCTGAGGGCTTTCCTCGTCCATAAAATAATCGTCTTCCTGATCCCATTCGAATTGCATTATGGGAAGAAGCTCTTTCGACTTTATTTCGAGAAGAGTTGCCGCCATGCCGAGATATTCGCTTTCCTTTTCCATGTCGAGATCGTCCGCCGAACGCACGTACTCGATAAACTGCTCGGTAACTTCGGAAACGAAAATATCCCTTATCGAAATTTCCGCTTTGTTGACAAGATATAAAAGCAGATCGAGCGGACCTTCGAAATTGGATAATTTCGTCGTGTAATCGACAACCGACTCGAAACCGTTGGCTTTTATAGAATAATAATCGTAAATATTTTGCTGAACGGGCTGTTCGCTCTGAATCTCC
>JAJWOJ010000471.1 GCA_021635425.1 Clostridiales bacterium
GTGTAAATATAATATTTATCTGAGTTTTATCGAGAACATGTCGCAGGGAAGCCCCTCTTCGTCGTAAATCGTTATGGTTTTCGTAAGGTCTTCAACTATTTCGGCTGTCTTTTGGAAAGTGTAGCCGTATCTTATCG
The DNA here is from genome assembly GCA_021635425.1 of Clostridiales bacterium. Taxonomy (GTDB): domain Bacteria; phylum Bacillota; class Clostridia; order Christensenellales; family Borkfalkiaceae; genus UBA10281. The sequence continues at coordinate 138 of JAJWOJ010000471.1, forward strand.
CCGTGAACGGAACGGGCGAAGTGAGCGTTATAACGTTGTTTTCAATGGTTGCTTCGCAGTTAAGAGAATAGCTCGACTCTGTCAACACCTCGAATCCGTTTGCGCCGTTTTTCAAAACCACGTTTTCGTTCATGAAAAGGCGAACTTCCTTGTCTGAAACGATTTCGCAGGAAACGACTTTGGGCGCGGCGTTTTCGTCTTTGCCGAAGAAACACCTCAAAGTTTCGTTTGCAAGGCGTGTGCCTATAACGCGTTTGTCTCTCGGGTGAATGTCCGCCCAGTCGCCTTGGTCGAGGTTGATCGCGTTGCAGACAAGTTTGTCGCCCCTTGCGACAATTCCTATTTTTTCGTTGATTACACTGTATGCGTCGGGGTCTTCAACAAATCTTGCAAGCTCGGCAATGCTGAACGTAAGCTCGGGATTATTGAAAAATCTTCTCCAGCAGGAGATAAGAGCGTTCAACGCTTTGTCGTGATTTTTTTCCGCGCCGTAAATATTGGAGCAGCCCTGATACCAGCATACGCCTCTGAAATTGAAGCCTTCGAGCGGGTAAATTACTCCGTTAAAGCTTCCGCTCGGTTTTTTCCACATCAAAGAATCGTCGCGAGCGGTTTCGTAATTTCTTTCGTATTCCGAAAAAGCTTCTTCGTCCATCCATGATTCAACAATCGTGCCGCCGATTGCGTTGCAGACAAGCCCTACGGGGCAATCGAGCGAATTTTGCAGTCTTTTGCCGAAAATATATCCGACGGCGGAGAATTCCTTTATCGACGAGACGTTCGCGCCGTTCCATACGGGCGGAGCTTCGAGATTTTTCGTCGGTTCGTCGTGGAATTTGGTCGCGAGAGATAAAAGCCTTATATTGTCGTTGCGGCATGCGTTTTCGTCCGAATATAAATCGGCGAGAACTCCCTCGCTCCAACCGACTTTCCACTCCATATTGCTTTGCCCGCTCAGAAGATAAACTTCGCCGACGTAAACGTCTTTTATTGTCTTCGTACCCCAATCGCAGATAAGAGTCAGTTCAAACGGGCCGCCTGCGGTCATGTTCGGAAGATAAATTTCCCAGTTGTCGTTTTTAACCGTTCCGTAATAAGTTCTGCCGCGGAAAGTTGCCGCTATGTGTTCGTTTCCTTCGAGATTTTCTATCGTACCCCATATTTTGTTTACGGCGTCTCTTTGCAGACACATGCCGTCGCCGAAAAGCTGATACGGAACGATTATGTTTTCCGCGTCATAAACGCTGTCGGAAATATCGAACGTGGGTTTCAGGCTGACCTTCGATAAATCGTCGGACGGAAATTCCGTAACCGCACATGATTTTTCGTATCCGTCCAAAACGTCGGGAAGAGAGCCCGACTCGTCGGGGCTATCGCCGCTTTCGTCTTTTTCGGACGAGAAAACGCTTTCGGATGCCGTGCCGCCTGTTTCCGAATTGCCCGCCGAATTGCCCGCATTTTCCGAACAAGCGGCGAAAAGCAGTAACAAAGAGAGCAGAAACGCTGTTATGACCGTTGTTTTTTTCATCTTTTTCTCCCTTTTTGTCGGGCAGAAGCCCGATTTTCTTTCAAAGTTTCGATACGAATA
>JAJWOJ010000472.1 GCA_021635425.1 Clostridiales bacterium
AAATTAAGGAGCTTTTGTCATGACTATTTCCGAGAAAATTTACAAATTGCGTACGAAAAGCGGTTTCTCACAAGAAGTTTTTGCCGAAAAACTGGACGTCACGCGCCAATCGGTGCAAAAGTGGGAATCCGGATTAAGCCTTCCTACCATAGAAAAACTCATTTCTATAGCAACACTTTTCAATGTGTCCATGGACTACCTTTGCCACAAGACAGACGCCGAAGTTTCCGACGGGCGAACCGACAAAGAATACATCCCCGATTACGGAAAAATGCACTCGTGGGAGTCTTATGCTAAAAGTCTTGAAATCGAATACAGCCAACTCGTCGACGAGGGCAAGGATGTCGAGAATTTGAGAGACGTTTTTGTTGCCGTTGAAAAAATGCCGCCAAGTAAACATAAAGACGAAATTGCCGATTCGATTTTTAAAATAGTCGATTCTCTGCCGATAAAAAACGGGTACGACTTTGTCGAGCCGAACGATTACGTAGCGATAAAAACGTTAAGCGACGATTGTTTCCACAAGGAAACCGCCGCCAACCTTGACGATAAAATCTTGCTTGATAAAGTCAAGGGCGGTTGGTACGGCAGAATTTGCGGTTGTTATCTTGGCAAACCTGTGGAATGTATCCTGATGCCCGACATGAAAAAGATTTTAACCCGTACCGACAACTACCCTTTACATAGATATATCGACCTTGAAGATGTACAAAAAATAGATTCAAGCGACATAACGCATCCCATAAAACAACGTGCTTACCCGAAGAATTTCAACAAAATGCCGTCCGACGACGACACCAACTATATGCTGATCGCGTATGAAGTTTTAAAGCGTTACGGCAGAGATTTCACTTCGTCCGACGTTGCCGAAGTATGGCTTTCCACGCAGACTAAATATGCCTACTGCACTGCCGAAAGGGTTGCGTATATCAACTTGATTAACGGTTTCATTCCGCCCGAAAGCGGTGAATACAAAAACGCCTATCGTGAATGGATAGGCGCGCAAATTCGTTCGGATTTTTACGGATATATCAATCCCGGGGATCCCGAAACGGCGGCAGAAATGGCATGGCGCGACGCACGCGTTTCTCACGTTAAAAACGGAATTTATGGTTCGATGTGGGTGGCCGCCATGATTGCCGAAGCGTACGTTACCGATGACATCAAACGCATTATACAAGCCGGACTTTCGCAAATTCCGTCGTCGTCCAGATTACATAAAGCCGTCACAAACATTATTGCCATGCATGAAAACGGCGTATCTGCCGAAAGTTGCATATCCGACATAAGAACGCGTTGGAACGAAGAGTTCAGCTACAATTGGTGTCATACAATTTCCAATGCCGAAATCGTTGCAACCGCACTTTTGTACGGCAATAAAGACTACGGCAAATCCGTTTGCTTAGCTGTCGGCGCATGCTTCGATACCGATTGTAACGGCGCGACCGTAGGTTCCGTAATAGGCACCGCAATCGGCTATAACGCTATCCCCGAATATTGGAAAAACAGAGTACACGATACACTTGAAAGTACGCTTATGGGCTACAATAGCGTATCCATTAGCGACATGGCAGAAAAAACGCTCGATTTTATCAAAAAGAACTGAGGTTTTCTTGTCTCTCACATTTTGAATCCTTAATAGCAAAAAAAAGACCACCACCTGTTTTATCGAGTGATGGTCTTTTTTTGTTTATTTCATCTTATTTTTTCTTAGTGAACAATGC
>JAJWOJ010000044.1 GCA_021635425.1 Clostridiales bacterium
GCTTTTCACTGTGCTACAAACGCAGACGAAAGGCGATAAATCGGACGGCAAAACGACATAGAAAAACCGAGCGTTTAGAACACTCGGTTAAAGTGTGTAATGTTTTTATCGTTTGATTTTAAGTCCGAAATAATCTCTTGTAAAAAACAAAACGAACTCAAGATTTTCTCTCGGGTTCGTTTTATTCTTGTTTGGTGCACCTTCGGGGACTCGAACCCCGGACCCAATGATTAAGAGTCATTTGCTCTACCAACTGAGCTAAAGGTGCTGGTGATTCATCGGGGACTCGAACCCCGGACAACATGATTAAAAGTCATGTGCTCTACCGCCTGAGCTAATGAACCGTATTAAATTTTTCAAACTTTGGCTGGGGTGGCAGGATTTGAACCTACGAATACTGGAATCAAAATCCAGTGCCTTACCGCTTGGCGACACCCCAATAAAGTTAATGGGGCGGGAGATGGGAGTCGAACCCACGACCTTCAGGACCACAATCTGACGCTCTAACCAACTGCGCTACTCCCGCCATAAGGCTTGGTGCGCCTGAAGGGATTCGAACCCCTGACACCCGCCTTAGAAGGGCGGTGCTCTATCCAACTGAGCTACAGGCGCATTTGTGTCGGTAGAATCCCTGATTTATCGATAAATCGATAATGGAGCGGGTGATGGGAATCGGACCCACGCAACCAGCTTGGAAGGCTGGTGTTCTACCATTGAACTACACCCGCGTCACTCACAATGCTTGTATATTCTATCAAAAATATTTAGTATTGTCAAACGATTTTACGGGGTTTTACAAAAAAAATCAAAGTTTTTTCTAACAGATAAATACAGCACTTTACGCTCTTGAATTTTACCGTTTTAATCATCTGAAATACTACTTTAGAAAAGTCTGTCCGATAAAACAATTCTAAACTTTACACGTTATCTCGCGAAACTCTGAAACGCTAAAAATCTATTTAAGCCAAAGCCGTAAAAGCACTGCCACGGCGGCAAAAGCGACTATCCCTAAAAGCAAACGCGGCAAAAAATACATATATGCCGCTTTGAGCATTGCTCTGCGCTCTTTTTTCGTCACCTTTACTCCTTCCGTCTTTTTTTTCTTTGCTGCGACGGAAGGAAGGTTTTCCATACTGTATACCGTATGCCCGTCGTCAACATAGACGGGCTTCTTTTTTTTCTTTGGTTTTTTTACGTCATTTTCGCCCGAATCGGGCGTGTTTTTATCAATCACGACTGCTTACCGCCGTTCTGATTTTCGTCGTTCTGTTCTTTATTTTCGACCGAAGATTTGTTATGCTTGAATACGCCTTTTACTTTCGTGACAATCGATTTAGCCTTCTTCTCTGCGACAAGGCGTGCGGCTTCCGCTTCATCGTGAATGCGTTTTTCTTCCAATTCGGCAAATTCCCTGTCGTATTTCGGAAGATTTGCCATAACTTCCTTATCGTAAAGATGGCAAGCTACGAAATGACCTTTGCCGACCTCATGATATTCGGGAACGTTCATTTTGCAAACGCTCATACATTCCGAACATCTCGTGTGGAATTTACAGCCTTTAGGCGGATTTGCGGGCGACGGGATATCTCCTTCGAGAATAATTCTCTTCATCTTATAATCGGGATCGGGAACAGGAACAGCCGAGAAAAGAGCCTTCGTGTAAGGATGAAGCGGGTTATCGAATATTTCGTCTGTTTCGCCGAGTTCCATCATATTGCCGAGATACATAACGAGTATCTGATCGGTGATGTATTTTACGACAGAAAGATCATGCGAAATGAAAACATAAGTAAGCCCGAGTTTTTTCTGTAAGTCCTTCAATAAGTTGATTATCTGCGCCTGAATGGAAACATCGAGTGCGGAAACAGGCTCGTCGCAAACGACAAGCTTCGGGTTTACGGCGAGCGCTCTCGCGATACAAATTCTCTGTCTTTGTCCGCCGGAAAATTCGTGCGGATATCTGTCGTAATGCTGAGGTTGAAGCCCGCATTTCTTCATTATATCGAGAACGTATGCGTGTACTTCTTCCTTCGGTACGATTTTGTGTATTCTTACGGCTTCGGCGATTATGTTGCCGACCGTCATTCTCGGCGGCAAAGAAGAATACGGATCCTGAAAAATGAGCTGAATATCGGTTCTGTATTTAGCCATTTCCTTGCGGGTTATCTTTGTTATGTCCTCGCCTTCGAAAATTATCTGTCCGCCGTCGGAATTATAAAGCTTTAAAATCGTTCTTCCGAGTGTGGTTTTCCCGCAACCGGACTCGCCGACTATACCGATCGTCGTACCTGTTTTAACCTTAAACGAAACGTTATCCACGGCTTTAAGGTAAGCCAAAGGCTTGCCGAAGACCGATTTTTTTATAACGAAATATTTTTTCAGGTTGTTTACTTCGAGAATGTTCTCGACTTTACCCGATTTTACAGGTGTGTTACTCATTTATAATTCTCCAACAAAGCTTACTTTTCGTATAAGTAGCAGGAAACGAAATGTTCGTCGTTAATTTTTATTTCTTTCGGGTATGTCCCGTCGCACTTTCCTATGCATTTTCCGCATCTGTTCTTGAAATAACAGTTGTTCGGAAGGTTGATTGGGTTAGGAACCTGCCCCGGGATAGAATAAAGAGGTGCGTTCGAATCGGACGTGATAAGCGGTTTACTCTTCTGAAGCCCCATAGTGTAAGGGTGAAGCGGGTTATGGAAAATTTCTTTTGCCGTTCCCCTTTCGATAGCCTTGCCTGCGTACATAACGACGACTTCGTCTGCCATTTCGGCGATTACGCCGAGGTCGTGTGTTATAAGCATTATGGAACAACCCTGATTGACCTGTAAATCCCTTAAAAGCTCGAGAATCTGAGCCTGAATGGTAACGTCCAGAGCGGTTGTAGGTTCGTCTGCGATGATAAGCTTCGGATTGCCTGCAAGAGCCATCGCTATCATTACTCTTTGTCTCATTCCGCCCGATAACTCGTGAGGATATGCCTCATAGAAACGCTCGGGCATGGATATGCCGACTTTTTTCAACATTTCTATACTGTATTCCTTAACCTGCTCTTTCGTGAGTTCGGGTTTATGAAGGAAAGAAAGCTCGTCGAGCTGATAACCTATCGTAAACACGGGGTTTAAGCTCGTCATCGGTTCCTGAAATATCATCGTGATATCCTGCCCGCGGATTTTATGCATAGCTTCCGTAGGCATTTTCGTGATATCATAAGCAAGTTTTTTGCCGTTTGAGTCGTACCCGAGCTTATCCGAGTTAAACCTTATCGCACCGCCGGTAATCTGACCTTGGGGAGCTGCGACAAGTTGCATGACGGAAAGCGAAGTTACGCTCTTCCCGCAACCCGACTCGCCAACGACGCCGATAATTTTGTTTTTAGGAATTGAAAACGATACGCCGTCAACGGATTTTACCGTTCCCCTGTCCGTGAAGAAGCTGGTATGAAGATCGTCGATTTCTATGAGATTGTTTTCGTCGTTCATAACCGTGGTATATTCGGCTTCAGTGCGCTTAACGCGCTTTAAAGCTTCGTAATACTTCATTTGCTTGACGTTATATTTAATTATCTCGCGGCTTTCTTTTATAGAAAGGTATTCGTTGTTTTTTTCTTTTTTAAACATTTAAAACCTCTTTGGAGCAACTTGTTTCGGCAAATACTCTCTGCCGAAAACGCACCTGTCGGAAATTACTTCCTTGCCTTCGGATCCATTGCGTCGCGAAGACCGTCTCCGACGAAGTTGAAGCCTAAAACGGCAATTACAATCATTATACCTGCGGGAAGCCACATGTTCATGTGATTGCTGAGGATTACGGGGTTATCCGCCTTGGAAATCATAGTTCCCCAGGCAGCTTTTGGCGGCTGAACGCCGAGACCGAGATATGAAAGCGTGGATTCGTACAAAATTACGCTTCCTAAACCCAACGTCATCGATACGATGAGCTGAGGCATAACATTCGGAAGAAGGTGAACGAAAATTCTTCTCCAAGTCGGGATACCCATAACCTCCGTAGCCGTCATGTATTCCTGCTCTCTGAGAGATAAAATCTGACCTCTTACAAGCCTTGCAACGCCGCTCCAGCTGAACAACGTTATCATAGCCATGAGGAAATAAATCTGCTTATCTGCCGAAACATCCCACGAGTTTATAACCGACGAAGCGATAAGAAGAATCGGGAGCGTCGGAACACAGTTGAATATATCGACTATTCTCATTATAATCTGATCGACAATTCCGCCGAAATAGCCTGCTATTCCGCCTAAAATTACGCCGATCAAAGTTTCCAATATAACGACGATGAAGCCGATTGTAAGCGAAATCCTTCCGCCGTACATCAAACGAACGAAAATATCGAGTCCGTTATCGTCCGTACCGAGCAAATGCTCGCGGGAAGGCGCGGCGTACATTCTGTATGCCTGAGTTATCGAAACGACTTCGGTTATTTCGATAACGTTTCCGTCTTTATCTTTATAACTGGTCATATTTTCGTCTTCGACCGTCGTTTCTGCCGAATCGGGTACCGTTTCTTCCCACTTCGTGTAAATCACGGGACCCAAGAAGGAGAATGCAAAGAGGAAAACAAGCATAACGATGCCGACGATTGAAAGTTTGGAACGGAAAAATCTGCGCAAAACGAGCCTTACGGGACTCATTTCCTTGAATGTTTCCATTTCTTTAACCTGCGTTTCGGCTTCGACTTCTTCCGACGCTATTCTTTCCGCTTCGGTTTCGTTTTCGGTTTCTTTTATTTTTTCGGTTTCTTCAATTATTTCGATATCTTTTTCATCCATAAATTAGTCTCCAAGCTTAACTCTCGGGTCAACGACAGAATACATTATATCCGAGAAAAGTGTGCCTAAAACCGTCAAAATTGCCAAGAACATGTTGTAACCCATTACAAACGGCACGTCGCCTTCTCTTAACGCGAGATAAGCGAGCCTTCCGATACCGTCTATACTGAAAACCGTCTCCGTAATCATCATTCCCCCGAAAAGGGAAGGAAGAATGCCCGCGAGAAGGGTTGCAAGCGGAATAAGCGTGTTTCTGAAAGCGTGCTTATAAATAACCGTTTTTTCGGACAAACCCTTTGCTCTTGCCGTTCTTATATAATCGGAATTCAAAACCTCGAGCATGTTCGTTCTCGTGTAACGCATAAGTCCTCCGAGGGAAAGAATGACGTTGACGAGAATTGGCAGGAAGAGGTGATGAAGAATATCTCCGAATTTGGAAATAAAGCCTGCGAAAGTGGTCGTGTTGTAAGTTTTTGCCGTGCTGACAAGACCCGAAACGGGGAACCAACCGAGATCGACCGCAAAAAATTTAACCACTATCGCCGCAAAGAAATATGTGGGAAGAGACAAACCGATCATCGTGAGAACGGTTACGGTGTAATCTCTGAAAGTGTACTGATGCGTCGCGCTTGAAATTCCGAGCGGAATGGAAATCAGAAACTGCAGAATCGTTGCGATAAGCGCGATAGCAAACGAAATCCACATATTTTCGCCTATAACCTGCGAAACGGGTTTTTCGTATCTGAACGATCTGCCAAGGTCTCCTTTGAGAAGGTTTCCGACCCACGTGAAATATCCCGAAAGAATCGCGCCGCACTTTTCCCAACCGGTTGCTAAGGTATACTCTGCACTTTCGCCGCTCGGCGTAATTGCGTTGCGGTATTCCCCGGAAGCGTTCAGATCGTCGGTCATTCCGGAAATACTTATATAAAACGAACCGTCTTTTATCGTAACGTTATACTTTCCGTTATACACGGCGACGTTCGCGTCTTTGCCGTCGATTTTTTCGGTTTTATAAATCGTGGCTAAATTTAAATCGCCGGTCTCCGCGCTTGCAAGCTCTAAGGTCAACTTTCCGTTTGTATATTTCCCCGCAACGAAAGTAATCGGAGTGTTGTTTTCCAAAGCGACGTCGTGCTGTTTGATTTTTACGTTACGCTTATAAACGCCGGAAATGTCGGTCTGAGCGCCGCCGCTATCCGTACTTCCCTTAGTTCCGTCTTTGACTTGTATATTCAAGTGAGCTTCCGGCATGAAAAGACCGTAAACTTCCTTGAATCGGTCGATATCGTCCTGCGTAAGCGTTCCTTGATTGAGCATCGCGGAATACTTATTATCGACGTAATCGTTCGGCATCATTCTTACAAGCGAATAGATTATAACGGATACGCCGAACAGAATTACTATCGAAATACCGAGCCTTTTTATAATGTATTTTAACATATTTTATCCTTTTCGCAATTAGCCCCGCGCTTTGCGAACGGTATGTTCGGCGCGGCGCGAGGATAATCGTTGTCGGTTTTGTTATTTTACTTATTTAACGATAAGAGAAATAGATGTAAGATTGCTCGTAAGACCTTTGAACGAAGTCGGATTCTGATAGAACGTGGACGCGTCTATTCTGTTCTGATCGTATGCAAACAAGTCGCTTCTCTGGTATGTGGGAAGTTCGACGGCAAGTTCCATAACAAGGTCGAGAGCCTGTTCATAATACGGCTTACGGACATTGTGATCTTCGGATTTTCTGCCGAGATCGATTTTTTCTGAAAGCTCTGCAATTATTTTCTTTTCTGTTTTGTAAGTGTTGGATGCGTCGTTGAGAATTTCACGATAACCCCAGTTAAGGACGGAGGTTGCCTTGGAATCCTTATGATAAACCTGATACATATCGGGGTCTATCGTGCTGCTCCAGGCTGCCGCCCAGACGGTAAGATCGCCGCTCGCAAGAAGTTTAAGAGCGTTCGCGTCCGTTTTTACGGTTATCGACATACCCACTTTGTTGAGGATTCTCTTTGCATTATCCATAGCGGTGTATGCGGGGTGATCCGTTGTATCGCCTGCAATGGTGAACTTATATTTAAGAGAATGACTCTTACCGTTTATCGTCTTAACATAAACGCCGTCGCCGCCGAGGGTATAACCGTCTTTCTCGATCTGCTTTGTAAGATATTCTTTCTGCTGGTCTTCGGAAAGCTTTGCCTTTCCGCTTTCGATATCTGCCTGATTGAGTTTACCCGCTTTTATCTGATTGAGAATATAGGTTCTGTATTCTTCATAAACGGCATATTTGTAATTACCCGCTCCGTCTTTATCGAGAAGGTTCTTAGGAATATTTCCAGCGATGTACGGATAATAATCGATTGTATCTTCGGGATAAGCCCAGTTCGTGGTGGACATGGAACGCTTGATAGCTTTTGCCATCGTCTTGTAATAAGTTACGCACATATCGGTATTGATGCAATGCATGATTGCTCTTCTTATTCTTATCGAGGGAACTTTACCCGCATTGATACCGATGTAACCGTAACCGCTCGTTTCTATCGATCTGTTACCGATTTGCGCTCCGTTAAGCTCGGAGACAAGCTCGGGAGTCGCGTTAGGTTCTGCGAAATCGATTTCGCTCGCTTTAAGCGAATTTATCATGTTGTTAGCCGAACGGACAACGTATCTTACCTTGTTGATTTTCGCAACGCGGTATTCTTTTCCGTCGGAAGCTTTTTTGGTTTCGTAGTTACCGTTTTCGTCTTTGTTCTGAGCCATGTTGTAATACGGGTTGCGTTCATAATAAATCGTACCCTTATTATAGAACTCTGCCGCATCTTTGGAAGACTGATCCGTCGAAACGGACGCCGCCGTTGCCGACGTGCAAAGCCCGCCTGCTTCTTTGGAAGCCGCATATGCGCCCGCGCCCACGGGAAGACCGTTCTTGGCAGGATTTTTAACTACATTTTCCATAAAGGACGATGTTGCATACTCAACACCGAAGTTCTTTTCATAATCAAACTCTTTGATATGTTCTTCATCCGAATAATAATACATAGGAGCGATGCCGATACCGAAGTTCCATATAGCCTTCGGGTCGACGCCGTTTATGGTTACGGACAAAACTTCGTTGCCTTCGATAACGTAATCTCTGTCCTTATTGTCTCCGTTAGAATTATAAACGGGTTTTTTGTAAGTTATTTCGTTTCCGTCATCATCGGTGAAAGTGAAATCCGCGTCCTTATTGACGAACTTGATTCCCGAAATATTATCGTAAGTTTTTGTTTTTCCGCCGAGACCTTTACTGAGTTCGTCGTTGGTAAGATAAGTTATAAGATTTGAAGACGTGGACGCCCAGTAACTCATAACCTGATCTACCTGGTTAGGAAGCCATTTACCTCTTACAAGGTTAATTGCATATTTTTTTACTTCTTCCGCGGTATGCTCTGCGTTATACTTCAATAAGTTTTCCTTGGTACCAAACGTATAATTAAGCCTGCCTTTAGGATTGTCGTTTGTAGACTTTTCATCCCACGTTATAAGCCCTTCGTTATACAGGAACATTTCAACGTCGGTTGTAAGTTTTACCTCGGTATTTTCAATCTTTTTTCCTGTAGCTTTATCTTTATAATAAAACTTAAGGTCTGTATAAGTACCTACAGCCGCATTATAATCGGATTCAAGCTCTTCATCGAAATATTGAACAGTCTTCTCATAGTCTGCGAGAAGATTTGCATAGGACGTATTATCCTTATGATCTTCGGTATATTTTTTCAATGCTTCCTTAAGCTGAGCTTCGTCTTTAAAAAGTTTGCTCTGATCCTTAGGAAGAACGTTGTTCTTTATATCGTTATAAGCGAGTATAAAGTTGTCTCTCCTCTGCCGAGCCTGGGATTGATATTTTTCCATATATCTATCCTGCTCATTCTCGTTTGCTGTTTGCGTTCTGTATTCTTTAAGACCTACGATATCGGTAGAATACATGGTGCTGGAACCCGAGTAAATCGGATCAAGATAAACGTAATAGTTAAAGAGAACGTCCTTCATGGTGAGATACGACCCGTTGGAGAACTTAACGTCGTTTTTAAGAACGAAATAGTAAGTAGTCGTCTTGATTGTATCCCCCTCTTTCTCATGGACGATTTTTACGTCTTTTGCGATAACTTCTTCATCGTCGCCATAAGCAACCTCGCCTTTATCGTTGTTGGAAATTAAGCCGAGCTGAGTCATCCCCACGACGGAACTATCCGTTGCGGACGTCGAGAAGAATGGGTTGAATACCTTATCTACTTCGAGAGTGGAAAATCTCAACGGATCGTTTTCGTTATCGAAAACTTTATGATTGGGATTATCGGGGTTTTTGCTGCAAGAGTTGATGCCTAAAATTATTCCCGTAGCCGCGCCGCCGAGAACGACAACGCACAAAACGATAGCGATTATTTTTCTCGCTAAGCTTTTTGCCAGATAGTCTTTTACTTTTGAAAATACAGCCATATTTTCTTTGCTCCTTATATTTTGCGTATATTTTTAACAGATTAAAGTTTGTTTCCTTCCATATCGGACGGAACGAGAACTTCCTTGCCGTCACCCGTCATTTCGGTGACGTAATATTTAAATTCTCCGAAATCGCAACCGACAACCGAAGCGTTTTCCTGACTTGTAAACTACTTACCTTCGGCTTCTAAGAACGTATGTCCGTCGTTCTTTCTGAGCGTGTCGATAACAAACGATATCGACGCTTTGACGTTCTTTATCGAAACGTCTTTAAGTTCGCGTGCAAACAGCGAATATTCGATATTTTTAATGTTCAGGAACCACGGGTCGACCAGTATCGAAACATTATCGAACGCAACGTTTTCGATTTTTACGATTACCTTTCCGTTTTCGTCTTCGCCGCCGCAGATATCGCCGAAGAGGCTTGCCGTAAGCGTACCCGTTTCGCTATCGTAATTCGTGTTGTTTCTTTCTACGGTGAAGTTGCTTATCTTATAAGTTACGCCTTTATTCTCAGGGTCGTAACTCGTCAAGCCGTAATACTTCGGAACGCCGTCCGTAAGATTAAACATATCGATGAACTCGGTTGTGAGATCGTCTCCGCCGCAATCGATATCGTTCATAAGAAGAATAGTCTTGCCCTTATAAGCGTAATCTTCGATATCGTCGAAATCTTCGCGGGAAGAAATAATGAAATATTCGCCTTTCATATATTCCGCGTAAACCTTGATAAGGACGTTTTCGGTCGATTCCTTTATTTTGCCGTTTTCGAAATATTTCGCCTCGTCGTCGGCATCGAGCGTGAGCTTTTTAAGGAACGTATACCCTTCTCTTTGGTCGGACAAATTCATAATCGAGCTTTCGCTCTGCGCGAACGTCCAGGATACGTACGTTTTAACCGTCGCTACCGTGACGAATTCTTCGTTTTCGCCTTTATACCCTACAGCGTAATTATACTCGATTTTGGGCGACCACTTTGCGTAAAGGGTCAGTTCCTCGCCGACAACCTCGTCGGTTTCGAAATTCCAGACGTTTTTATAATCTTTATCCGTATACCAACCGTCGAAGTTATTTCCGACGTATTCCACCTTGGCGTTGCTGTTTTCCGCAACGGGAAGCGATTTGATATAATGCTTCACGTTTTCGGGGAATCTGTAATAAACAACGATCGGCGCGGAGCTGTTTTTGTACTTTCCGCCACACAAATCATACGTCACCTTGATTCCTGTTCTCGTATTCAAACCGCCCGAACACCCCGCAAACAAGCAAAGCGCGCAGACTGCCGACAATAAAACTAATAAAGTAATTTTGATTTTTTTCATTTTTTACCTGCTGTAACTA
>JAJWOJ010000473.1 GCA_021635425.1 Clostridiales bacterium
GAATTCCGATTTTGAAAAAGCGGCGGAATATTTTAGATTTCTCGAAAGAGCGAAAGTAGACGCCGTTTTGATAACCGACGTCGGTCTCATCTCTCTTTGCAAAAAAGTTGCGCCCGAACTTAAAATCCATTTGTCCACGCAGGCAAACACTCTCAATAAGTACGCCGTAAAATTCTGGGGCGAACTCGGATTGGAAAGAGTTGTTCTCGCAAGGGAACTTTCGCTTTCCGAAATTAAAGAAATATCCGAATTCAACCCCGAAACTCAGCTCGAAGCTTTTGTTCACGGCGCGATGTGTATATCATATAGCGGCAGATGTTTGTTGTCGAACTATTTTAACGGCAGAGACGCAAATCGCGGGGAATGCGTGCAGGCGTGTCGCTGGCAATACGAGTTGAGAGAAAAATCAAAAAACGGGGAATTCTTTCCGATCGAAGAAGACGAAAGAGGCTCATATATATTAAACAGCAAAGACCTCAACATGATAGAACACATCGACGAGATGGCGGAAGCGGGCGTTTGTTCGCTTAAAATCGAGGGCAGAATGAAGAGCGAATATTACCTCGCAACCGTTATAAACGCCTATCGCAGAGCTATTGACGAGTATTACAAAATCGGCGGTAAATACAAGAAAAATAAAATGTTTTACGACGAGTTGTTAAAGACTAACCATCGTGTTTTCACGACGGCTTACATGCTCGGTGAAAACAAAGAGACGGTAAATTATTCCGATTCGCAGTCCGCAGGCGAAAAGCAGTTCATCGCAACCGTTCTTGAGGGAACGAACGACGAAGGTTATTTTATAGCAGAGATGAGGAATCGTTTTAAAAAAGGCGATAAGCTCGAACTTCTGACTCCTAACGACAATTTCAATTCGGTTATCCTGCCCGTGAAAATAACGGATGAAGAAGACAACGATATAGAGGATGCAAAAATCGTTCAACAAAAACTCAGGATTTATTCCGATATAAAAGTTTCCGCGGGCGATATCCTGCGCAGATAACAGTACGTCGAACCGTACAATTTTATTTCATAATCCGACTTTTTTCGACATAGATTTACCGTAAGAGGTAAGTCTATGTTTTTTGATTTTCTGAACTATATCGTCGCAAAAATCGTTTTTTTCTGTTCGGGAGTGGGAGGGGATAGTTTCCCGAAGCCTTTATCGCCCGAAGAAGAAGCAAAATATCTCGCGTCGTTTCGGGAAAAGGGCGACAAAAAGTCGAGAGACGTTCTCATAAAACACAATTTGAGGCTTGTTGCACATATCGCGAAAAAATATCAGGGCGCCGAAGATCAGGACGATCTTATTTCGGTCGGTTCCATCGGTCTCATCAAGGCGATTACTACTTTTGATCCGTCGAAAGGCACTCAACTCGCCACTTTTGCGGCAAGGTGTATCGAAAACGAAATACTTATGCTGCTGCGTTCGAATAAAAAGTATAAAAACAACGTTTCGCTTTACGATTGCGTGGGCGTAGACAAAGACGGAAACGAGCTGACGGTTCTTGACCTTCTCGCGGAAAAGGATGACGGAGTTTTATCCAAAGTAGAGAATAAGCTCATCAAAGATAAGTTCGTAGAGGTTATGGAAAGCTGTCTCGAACCGCGGGAATATAAAATAATATGTCTTCGTTACGGCATAAAAGGCGGCAGACCGCTGACGCAGAAAGAAACCGCAAAACTTCTTAAAATATCAAGGTCGTATATATCGAGAAT
>JAJWOJ010000474.1 GCA_021635425.1 Clostridiales bacterium
TTTTAGGGCATTGTAATTGTCACAATAAATTATTTGATCTGTAGATTTGTCATTATTAGTGTATTTGATTAAATTATTTCTTTCTGAAAATCATGTAAGGAATGGAAATCGCGATGACGAGAACGGTTGCTATAAGCGCGAACGTCGTTCCCGACGAGAACGATAACGTTACGATTTCCGAAAGACTTTCAAGCGCGGCGATGTTGTTTGCGAATATCGCCTGCGTTATGAAATTGTTCGTGGTGAATGCCTTGAATACGATCGTGGGGATGAGAACGAGGAAGAGTGCCGGTCCCCAACCGAATATCACCGCGCATTTGAGTTTCGTTGACATCTTTCCCGTAACGGTGTTGACGATAAGTTTAACGAGAAGATAAACCCACACGCTCATATAAAGGAAAAGGGCGACCGCGATAGCTTTCATTGCGATGACGACGCCGCGTTTTACTTCGTCCGTCGCGTTTTCTTTGAGTTTTTGATTAACCGAAGCCTTTATTTCTTCAATCGTGTTTTCGGCGTCTCCCGTACTTTCACCGCCCGCGCTTTCGCTGCCCGCGCTTTCGCCGCTCGTGTTTTCGCTGCCTGCGCTTTCGACGGAGGACGAAACCGATTCGCGGCTTTCGGGCGCGGAGTCTGCGCTAAAAGTTGTCGGACTGTTACCCGAAAACGCGTTTTTAAACGAAATATTCATGCTTCCCGCAGCGAGATAAGCCGACCGACCGTGTTTTTCTTTTTTCTCCGAGGTGTTTTCGGTGCCGTCGGATATATTCGCGTCGTTCCAATCTTTGTTGACGAGCTGTAACAGATATTTATCGATTAACGAGCTTAAATCGAAGTTTTTGTCGCGATTTTCGTTAAGCATTTCGTCGGTTACGCCGTTCGAATCGGTTAAATCGGATTTACCTTCGGCAACGTTAAGAATGTATACCAAGGTTTTTGCAACCGTGTCTTTAAGTTCGCCGTTATATACGTCTATTCCTTCGAAATACTCGGGATTTGTTTCGCCTATTTTGCTGTTTTTAACGGTATTGTAAACATCTGCGACGACTTCGACGATTTCGTCCGAAGCTTCATCGATAGTCTTGTTTGAAGTAAGCGCGCTGTAAACTATTTCGATTTTTTCGTCGATCGTCTTATCGTCTACGCCCGCTTCCTGCAAAAGCTGTTCCGTCGTTTTGTTTCCGAATTCTTTTTTGAAGTCCTCATTATCCGAAAGCTTGTCGAAAGACTGTTTGATAAGCACTTTCGTCACGCTTTTGGTCGCGCTCTTTTTAAATTTTTCCATTTCGGCGACTACTTTGTCGTTAAAAGCGGCGTCAACGGCTTCGTCGATGAGTTTTTCTGCGGGAGAATTGTCTTTTGCAAAAATCGAACCGTAAATCGATTTTGTCGAAAGAGATAAGGTTACGGGTAATTTCACGTCGTCGTTTGCCATTTCTCTCAACGCGTCGACGTAGGGTTTGCTGTCAATCGTGGCGTCCGACGACATAAGTTCTTCGATTTTATCGACCATTGCCTGATTGAGTTTCACCGTCGCCTCGATTTTCCACACGGGACCCGCCACATAGCCTGCAACGGCAAAACAGCAAAGCGCGGCGAGAACGATATTTAAAACAAACGTTACGAGCTTTGAAATATTCATACGTCATTTCTCCTTAATGTATTCATGACCAAAGAATATAAAAATATTTATATAATATGTTTATTATAAATTATA
>JAJWOJ010000045.1 GCA_021635425.1 Clostridiales bacterium
TTGTATAAAATAATGCAAAAATATACACTTTACGATAAGACAAACAAAACCGAATCCCGTATCCGATTTTCAACTGTCGTATCGACGAAAAAAGATCAAACAACCATGATTTCGATTATTTTGTTTATTTCGGTTTTTGCAAGCCCGCAAGACAACAGAAAGTTTTCGCAACCGGACTGCAACGACCCATCGCCGAAGCCTTTTATATAGTCCATCGTGGGCTTGAACAGATTGTTTATCATGTATGATATCTTATTTTTATCTTTCGTTCCCGCCACGGATAAAGACGACAATTCGTAATCGAGCAGAATATCGCTTTCGCTTATGCCGCACAGCCCCTCTAAGAGCATTGCGAGCGTACCCGTCCTGTCTCTGCCGAGCGCGCAATGGAAATACACGGGATAATTTTTCTCTTCCGTAAAAACCCTGACTTCGCTTGCTATTACGGATTTATTGCTTTCAAAATCCAATCCCGTTTTGCCGCCGATATAGTAAGCTCCCGATATGTTTATATAACCAACCGACTCTCCGAACGCGCACCCCTTTCCGGCTTCTTCCGCCGTTCTTAAATCGAGCTGCGTTTTTATCCCGTAAATATTGTCCGCCACCGCAAGTCCGTTATCGGTTATTTCGTCGGGGCTTCCGCCGCGATAAATCATACCTTGTTTAAGTTTTTTGCCGTTAATCGACTTATAGCCGCCTATATCGCGAGTGTTCGAAACTCCGTCGAGGCAAATCGTTCGCGGCGAAGCGTCCGTTGTAAACTTGAACAAATCGGATTTTACGGTTTTGCCGTCATCTCGGGACGACACCTGCCAATAATAAGTTTCGCCGACGAAAAGATCGGTTAAAACAAGCGAAGGCTCAACCGTTTCATACTCTTTTCCGTTTTTTAAATCGGCGGATAAAGAAATATTAACGGCGTAGTTTTCGTATGCAGGTTTCGCCGCCCATTTTAAAACGACGGGGGAACCTTTGAATTTATCCGTACCGTCGGATAATCCGTCGCTTTTCCCGACGGTATAATCGACGTAAACTTCCTTTACCGTTTTTCCGGCAAGGCAAACGGTTTTCCCGTCCGACGGACTCGTTGCCGTAATAACCATTTTATCTGTACTCTCCGAGCTTTCCGCGCCGTTTCCGCCGTCGCATGCGACGGCGAGAAACATACTCGCCGCCGCCGTTATGATCGCAATCGCCTTTTTAAACAATTTCATAAACTTTTCCTCGTTTTATCCGAGAGTCCAGACGGAATCGACTTTCGTAAGAACGATATCTTCCGTTACTACGAACTCTATTTTATCTTGTTTTAAAATCGAGCCTTTCTTTATAACGATCGTATCTCCGTCATTTTGAGGGAAAGAATTACTCTTAAACTGCACGTGGTGCAGATCGTCGGGATTCGCAACCGCGCTTATTTCCGTCGTTTTATTGCCGTTAAACAGAATTTCCGCGTCCGAAAGGTCTATCGCGTAATTTAAAAACGTTACGTCGAACTGTATCTGAACAAGCGGAGGATTCTGATCCTTTCCGTCCCAGGAGACCCTTGTTGCCGATACGTTTCCGCCCGCCATAGCCCATTTGCCGCCGACGTAAGCGAGAGTGATGTCTCTCGTTATTCTCGCCGCAACGAAGGAATTGTTCTGAGCGATAATCGAGCCTGCTTTTATAACGACCGTGGGAATTGCATAACCGTTCGACGCTTCCTTCGGGAAGACGTCGGTTTTAAACTGAATATGGTGCAATTCGTCGGTGTTTGCGTTCGCGCTTACTCCCGTAAGTTTAACGCCGTTTCCGTAAACGATAAGCCCCGCGCCGTTTATCGCCGACGAAGCAAACAACATATCGGATTTAAGCTGAACGATATTGTCCCACGCGCCGCTCCACGAAAAATCGGCGTCCGAAAGGCATGCCCACGGCTTATTATCGTTGTTTCCGTCCTCGCGGTATACAACCGTCCAGTCTTTTGCAAAGCGATATGCCTTGTTCGTCTGCCAGATTATCGTGCCTTTCTTTATCGTAACCTGCGGCAAAGGATATTCTTCGGATGAAGCAAGGTCGTAAGTACCCGTGATATCAAGCGTCTTCGGGCTTGCATGGTAGGTAAGTACGGGCGTTATATCCGCTCCGCAAGACGATATCGAACCGAGGAATTTGACCGTTCCCTGTTCGAGATAAGAAAGATCGAGATTGTTTATCTGAATCTGCGTGTTGCTGCTCCAGCCGACGTATTCCGCTGCGATTTCACCGACCAATGCAATCCAGTTGCTTCCGTTATAAACCACCGTGTAATCGTTTTCTATCTTATAAAGTTTAGAATTCTGAATAAGAACCGACCCCGCCCTGAAAACGACCGTGGAAACGCCGCCCGCATAAGTTTCGGGATAGTCCGCATATACGTTGAACTTGACTTCGTTGCCGTATTCGAATCTCGTCGCCGCGATTTTTTCGCCGTTTGCCTCGATGACGAGTTTTCCGAAATCGACGGCTTCCGAAGCGTTCATGCCCGCTTTGTCGAATTCGAGCTGAATAAGCCCCGGCTCCCACTGCGCATGCCCGACGATTTTAAGCGTCCCCGCGATTTCAACCCAATCGTCGCCGCTCAAAGTTATATTCGCGGCGGTAATTTCGCTTGTTTCGTAACCGATTCCGCCGACGGCTCTCACGCCGAGAACGCCGAACGTTCCTATGCCTTCGCATGAAACGGTCGTTTCGTTCACCGTTTTCCACACTTCGCCGTCTTTGACGATTTCGTAAGCGGTCGCGTTTGAAACGGCGTTCCAGGACAATGTTTTCGAGGAATTTTCAACGGTTATGTTTTCGGGAGCGGCAAGTTTTTCAACCTTGACGATATAATCGAGACCGAGCTTTATTCCGTTTACGCTCGCGCCGTCAAACACGAACACCAATCCGCCCGACGCGTTCTCGTCCAAAGTCACATCGGCATACGCCCAATCTCCGTCAAACGAAGTCGCGCCCTGCGTATAAATCCAGCCGCCTTCGCGTTCGATTATTCTGAACTGCGACGCGGACAGCTTTTCGCCGTTTATGCCCGTAACTTTATATTTTACGACGTATTTTCCGCTTGCGGCAGCGGCATTCGGCAATTTCACCCTTATCGCGCCGTAAGCATTCCATTTAAGCTCGTTTAACGTGATTTCGGTATAATTTCCGTCCTCGACGAACTTTGCGGAATATTTTTCGATGAAATAATCGCCGATAAGCATGGAATTGACGTCGTTATCGACAAGCTTTTCATAACCCGCCGTAAAGTCGGCAAGATATCTTCCGTCAAGGAAGAAATCCCCGCCGCACGCGACAACGTATTCTCCGTCCGCCGTAGTCGTTCCGTTTCCGAGAGCTTTAACTTCGACGACGATATATCCGCGTTCGGTTATAACGTACTCTTCTTTATCGGTTTCGGTTTCTTTTCCGTTTATTTTTACCTTATAACCCACGGCTTTTTCGTTTTTCGTCCAGCTAAGGGTTTTACCGCTCATCGAAAACCCTCCGACGTTTTCGAGAATTTCTCTCGAATCGTAACGAATGTCTGCCTTCTTGCCGTCGAAGAAATTCTTTCCGTCGCCTTTAGCGAAAACCGTAATCGTTCCGTACCCTTCGGAAGGATAGACGTATCCGAGCGTATCGGCGGAAAGAACAGTCTCCTCGTTGTCGCCGATTTTAACGACGTAACCCGCCGCGTTTTCAACCGCTTCCCAGGTTATCTTATGGTTAGCCTTATCGTTTGTGATCTTGACTTCGCCGAGATTTTTCGCACCCGCGATATATCCGAACGTAACGTTCACGTCGCCGACGGTTCCCTCTTTGCTCTGAATCAAAAATTCGATTCCGTTTATCTTCGTAAGCTCTTTGTCGGAAATATCGATGATATAAGTATACAATCCGCTCTGCATCTCGATTTTCCCGAGATATTTCGTATAATCGAGGTCGTATACGGCAAATTTCGAAAGCTCCGTATCGCACGAAACGCTCATTTTTATAACGAGATAATCCATACCCGTAAGATCCGCCGCCACAGGGAATTTAATCGCAAGCGAGCTTACGATCCCCCACGAACCGCAACCGAACGTTGTGTTGAACACGCCGTCCGTATAAGAATTGACGACTTTCCCCGGGGCATAACCTTTGGTTTCTCCTCCGACGTTTACCTTATCGGTTACAAGCGAGGAATAAAGCTCGTCGTCGAAAGAAGCGAATTCGCCCGCTTTCGGGGTTATTCCGTAAGCAACCGAAGCCGATTCGGAATCGAGGTAAGATACGTTATCTCCTTTCGCCATGACGGTTACAACGCCCTTAGCTTTGCGAAGAGTATATTCCGTACCTTCGACGGACGTAATTTCGCCGCCTTCGGTTACGATATAACTTTCCGCGTTATCCACGGCGTTCCAGGTCGCTTTGCCGTTTTCAACCGTAAGATTTCCGACGGACGGGAGCTTTTCCGCTATAGTGATTCTGTCGAGATAAAGGCTCATATAAGACATGAGCGCGTCCGTTCTGCGGAAGCAGAACTGCAACTTCGTTATATCGCTGTTCTTATCTGTCTCGACGGAATAGCATTTCGCGTTTACGAGGTCTTCATAGCTTATATAGTAAACTCCCCACTCGCCGATTTTTAACCCCGTCTGTCTTACGGAAGCGGCGGAATCCTGTCCGTCCATATACCATATGCCGCCGAACCCGAAGAAGTTATCGAGACTTTCGCCCGAAACGTATGCCCTGACCGCAAGATATCTGCCTTCTATATCCGCTTTTTTAACGGGCTTCGGCAATTTCACGCTTATGACGTTATAGTTTTCGGGAGTGAAACCGATGTCGATTTTCACGACGCCGTCCGCACCCTCGAAATTCCGAAGCCACTCGTCTTTATGATCGCCCTTTATGTTCCAATAAGGACTCATTTCGCCCGAACGGACGTAATTGAGATAACCCTCGTCGGCAAAATCGGCGACGTAACCGTTTTCGGGCGTCGGAGCCGCCCAATCGTAATTTTTAACCTGCCAGCTTACGCTTTCCGTCGTTTCGTTGCCCCATATATCGGCGGCGGTGACGGTGAGGGTAAACGTTCCCTGCTCGTTTCCGACGGAGAAACTGTCGTTCATCTTGTTGTATTCGACTTCGGTTTCCGTCTCCTCGCCGCTTTTTCTGAACGTGAGTTTTTTAACGGGAGCTTCCACTTCCGACGCGTCTTCTATTTTTACGGCGGGAAGCGTGGAATACTCGTTTTCGCCGATAAACAAATCGGCGGGGACTTTCGAAAAGCTTATTTCGGGTTTATCGGAATCGACAACCGTGAAAGAATAGGTCAGTTTAAGCTCTTCGCTGTAAAAATACGTCAACGTATACGCGCCCGGCGCGAGTTCGAAATTCGGATAAGAACTTTCCGTCGTTTCGCCGGCTTTATCGGCGACTTTGTATACGATTTCGTAAGAAACCACGTCGCCCTTTTCGTCCGTAACCGTTGCCGACGGAAACGTTATTTCTTTGGCGTAAGGAATCTGCGTTCCGTCCGCAAACTCTTTTTCGAGTTTTATAGAGAATTTTCGGGGTTTATTTCCCCCGCCGGGCGAATCGCCGGCATCGGAACATGCAACCGCAAACAACATACACAGCGACGTCGCTATCGCAAATAAAACAGATAATACTTTTTTCATTTTACCCCTCCGAGATTTTATGCTTTTTTGAATTTTTCGATATAGTTGCTCCAGTTCGTCTTATAATTGCCGTAAGTGGAATCATAAATTTCCGATGCGGGAGTGTATACGCCCGAGAAAATATCGACCGCGATGGATTTGTTGGCGGTTTTTTTGTCGTGATACCATTTCATGCCGACGATCGTCGTAAATTTCTTGTCGTAATTGCCCGCGTCCACTATAACCGCGTTATCGGCTACAGCATAAACGCTCTTTACGTAAGGGCTTATCGTAAAGCCCATATCCTCGTCCGTCGGCTTATATCCGTAAGGAAGCATGACGTTTCCGCCCGCGTTCTTCGCGGCGATTTTCTGCGCTCTTTCGGAGAAGAGATAAGAAAGGAATTCCTTGCACTTTTCCTTATTGTTTGCCTTTCTCGGGATAACGAACGAACGGCAGATGTTTTCCACCACCATATTTCTCGCTTCTCTTACGATTTCTATATCTCCGTCCGTAACGCCGCTCGGTTTTTGGCTCGTAACGCCGTCCGCATAATCTACGACCGCGCGCAATTTCTCATCGTTTTCTATGCTCGTCGCTCTCGTCGTTATCGAGCTTAAAACGGGCATTTTCATCGCGTAAACGTCCTGATCCTTTATGGTTTTGTCCTCTTTGAAGGGCTTCACTTCGTTTTCGAGCCAGCTTCCGACGAAATGGAACGCAAACGGCGTTAAATCCTGCCTTTTGAACGTTCCACGGTAAAACACCTTATCCACGTCCTTATAAGCGAACGATTCGCTCGTGTTGTGAAGGTATTGAACGGAATTACCGCTCGCCTTAGAGAAGAGTTTTTCCGCCAAGCCGTAAACGCTTTCGAGAGAGGCTCTGTTTGCCGTTATCATCGTCGGTTCTTCTTCGCAGAACTTCCATTCGCCGTTTACGAGCGCGTAACCCGAGAAATATTTCTCATACCCCTCAAGCCCCAGAGACTGAGCGAACCAGTTTCTCATCGCATAGTGAAGATATTCTCCTCCCTGCGTGTCGGCAAGCGCGCCCGCCGTCAAAAACACGCCTTTATTATAAAGCGCGTCGCCGAAGGCGAGAAACTCGTCGGTCGTTCTCGGCAAGGTGTAATTGCCCGCGCCGAAAGTTGCGTCCAGAAGGGTTTTATTGTAAACCCAGTTCCAGCCCGTCATCTGAGTTTGCGGAACCTGATAATACTTTCCGTCTTCGTTGTAATATTCAAGCACGCTTGCGGAAAGTTTGTCTTTAAGCGACTCGTTCTCGCCGTAAGCCTTCGCGTCGTAAAGACCTGTCAAATCTTCGAGATATTCGCCGTTTCCGAACATATCGGTCTCTATCTGGTAGATATCCGACAACCCCACTTCGGATACGATATTGCTCTTCGCCGTTTCGTTGCTCGAGCTTTTTTTGAGGATCACTTCCACGTCCGTATCGACGTTCGTCATATAATCGTTTACGACGGCTTTAAGCCAATCCGAGCCGTTTCCGCCCTCATAGTAACTCATCGTGATTTTAACGGAACGATTAGTCGTCCCTCCGTCGCTTCCGCCGTTGTTGCTCTCTTTGGAGGATCCGTTTCCGCATGCGGTAACGGCGAACACCGTAGCCGCAGACAAAAGCAAAGCCAATAATTTTTTCATCTTTTTTCTCCTCGATTTTATTTATTCCGTCAGCCTTTAAGCCCTCCGCCCATCTGAATATCCATAAGGGTATTCTGAAAAACGGAAAAAAGAACGACGGTTGGTACCATACACGTTAAAAGCCCCGCAAAATATACGGGATATTCCAAAGTTTTCTTAACTACGTCCTGATATAAATACAGCCCCGTGGAAAGAGTGGGGAGATTCGGGAAATAGATAAGAGGAACCTCGCAGTCCGACCACAGCGATATGAAATCCGCTAAAAGCAACGCGCAAAGCGGCGATATAACCTGCGGGAGCATTATGCTTATAAAAACCCTGAAATGCCCCGCGCCGTCGATGAACGCCGACTCGGCATACCCCCTGCTCACACCCTTGAACGTACTGTATAAAATAATAAACGAACCGCCGAGACACCCCGCTTCCAGAAGGGCGAATAACGGCGAATTGTACGCGCCTATCGCCTGCGCGAATTTAAGCGAACTCGCCATGCTTCCCATTATGGGAAGAAGCATCGCAACGAGCGCGAAAACGTAGAAAAATCTCCGCCCGGGGAATTCGTAATACGCGACGACGTATGCCGCCATCGCCGAAAAGAACACCCCGAAAAAGGACATTCCGCCCGCATACCACAAACTGTTTAAAAACATCATCGGTACGGATGAGTTTTCGGAACTGAGTTCCTTCCACGCCCTCAGATAATTTTCAAACATCGGTTTTTCGGGCAGCGCGAATATCGGTTTGTCGGTGTATTCTACGCGCGTTTTAAGCGACACGTTGAGCGCGTAAAGATACGGAACGATAAGCACCAAAGCGTAAACAAGAAAGACTACGAACACCGCTATTCCCACGGCGGAAGTTGAAAACCTCTTCCTTTTTCCGAAAGAAAATTTCATCAGTAACTTACCTCCGGGTTGATTTTTTTCATTATCGCGCGCGAGCCGAAAACAAAGGGCATCGCAAGCACGGTGAAGAACATTCCCACCGCGGACGGATAATTATAGGACGAACCTCTGACCTGATCGAATATCCAGTAAGACAACGTATATGTGTTATACGAGCCGCCCGTGAAATACAAAATAGGTCCCGTCGCGGTGAATATAGTGGCAAATTGCAGCAGAAGCATTGTCGAAAACGTTTCGAACGTAAGCGGACAAAGTATCTGCCAGAATTCCCGCCATAACGAACAGCCGTCTATCCTCGCCGCTTCGAAACACTCCTCGGGCGCTCTGTTCATCGCGCCCATAAAAATGAGGAAAGTCGTTCCGAAACCCGTCAGAAGCACGTAAATCATTATAACCCTCGTGGCAATCGCGGGATTTGCGAGCATTTCTTCGTATTCCACGCCGAAAAGGGTTTTTACTATCTCCCAGAGCGGTCCGTATTTGGCGATTATGTCTTTGAAAATCATTATCGAAACGACGGGCGCTATAAGGCTCGGCAGAAAAAAGATAAATCTGAACGCCTTATAACACCATATCTTTTTATACAGAAAATACGCCACTACGAACGCAAGAAAAACTTTGACCGTGCCTAAAAGAAAATACTTGAAAGTATTGATCATAGCAAGGTAAATTATGCTGTCTTTCTGCCCGAGTTCGTTAAAGAGCATCTTAAAATTTCTCACCGTAAACTCGTCTTTAAACGGCTCGCCGTCGGTGAACGCGATGAGAACGGAATAACCGTTGACGGCAAAATACCTTATCACGCACCATATTGCGGGGATAAGCATAAGATAACAGAACAACCATAACTTTCTTCTGTTTTTGTTTCTCCCCTCCGTGAGCGGATTCTTTTTCTCTTTCATAAACCGTGCCTTATGCGGGGATAACGAACGCGCCGTCGCCCGCTCCGAGATTGATTCTGAGCGTTCCGTCCACGATTTTCTCGACGGACGAAACCAAAACTCCCTCTTTTATTCTGTAAACGAGAGCCTGTCTGCTGTTTTTTATCGAGAGGTCGACGGTATTGGCTCTCCCCTCCAAACCTTTACCCGACGAGGGAAGCGAACAGTTGACGACCATATATCCGTCTCTGTCGCCCTTTTTATAAGTGCCGATAAGCGAATCGAGCCTGCTCTTTGTTTTGGAAACGTCGAGTTTTCCCGTATCGCGCAAAGCAAATTCCGCAAGAGTATCGAAGGAATCGGCGTTCTCTCTGTTTTTTTCGCTCTCCGCGGCGACGGCGTTCACGCCCTGCCACTCGAACGAATTGACGACTTTTTCAAATGCGAGATAGGCGTTTCCGTCCTTAACGTAATCGTAAACCCTCTTTTCGCCCGCCGAAGTCATTATGCCGTACATGCCCTGCCCCGAACCGTAACAGAAATACTCGTAAACCTTCGCGCCCATGGCTATCCCCGTACAAATCTGGAAGGAAACGTCCGCTTTCGAGCGGATATCGGTAAGTCCGCCGTCGAAAAACGTCTGTATGCACAAACCGAAATTCGCCTTGTCCTTTTCCGCCGCCGTCTCGTTGTATTTCTTAGTCGCCGTCGCGGTGATTATAAGATCGCCGAAATAGGACGAACGGATAGCTTCGGTCGTCTGAAAAGGATAGTTATCCACGCATATGCTTTTCTTTCCCTTGACCTTCGCCGCGATTTCGTCCACGTATGCCCGAACGTAATCGACGAAGCTGTGTCTCGAAAAATTTTCCGCTTTGGCGTAGCTCGGGAAGAGATTCATATGGAAGTAAGTGTCGGAATAATATTCGTTATACCAATCGATCAGTTTGCCGTATTCGTACAAGTTGTCGTAAACGGGTTCGTCCGCCATATAAAAACCCGAAATGCCGAGATCTTTGAATTCCGTCGTAAGGTTTCTTACGGGTATTTTATAAGAATAGCCCGCCACGAACTTATTCCTTAAAGTATCTCCGTCGTTGTTCTGAAAATAATCGGGATCGTTGTATTGATTTCTGATATACACGTTAAGCCCCGCTTTTTTAACGGCTGCCGCCGCGTTTTTATAAGCTTCGGTCATCGCGCCGTTATTGGTGAGCTTCACTCCGTCCTCGGTTAAAATGTAACCCGAAAACCCGAGCGCGACATAATCGTCGAGCTTATCGAAATTGACGGGAGGAACGTCGGCTATGCTTATAAACCGCTCGTTCGTCTCGAACTCTTTTCCGTCTATAACCGTTTCCGACGTTCTGTCGTTATCGGAATTCCCGCTGCCGCCCGTCGATTCTCCGCAAGCGGTTATCCCGAAACAAAGAGCCGCGGCAAGAACAAAACTTATCGCTTTTTTAATCATCTTTTCACC
>JAJWOJ010000046.1 GCA_021635425.1 Clostridiales bacterium
GGCATAATACACCCGTATATGGCGGTTGCGGAACAAAGTATTAGCCTGAAAACACACCGCAAGACCGAGGTTCGGATTATTCTTGGCTGGCATAATTTCATCCTTTATAATTTCATCCTTTAAACAAATTTTCGCAGCGATTCATGTAGTGAAGATACAATATTTTGAATCGGTTTGTATAGTTTTTCTTCCATGGTTTGTTTTTGCCGCAGAAATGCAGAACGGAAGTGTTTTGCATAACGCCGTTAAGGTCGAATCTTCCGCTGCTTAGTATTTTATATTTTCCGTAGTTGCGGACGTCGTAATTCCACACTTCGTCGGGAACGGCAAGAGTTTCTTTACCGTATAAAATATTGAAAACGTCCTGGTCGGGCAGAAGCAAATCTTTTTCTCTTTTACGCACGCAATCGAAAACGTCTTCTTTTTTAACGATTTTTCTCGCCTTGTTAAGGTCGATGAGCATAACGCCCGTATTGAAATAATCGTTTTCGATTTTAAGCCTTGCATAATTGACGTCGTTCATCATCGTCGTAAGCCCCGTATGCGAAGCCGCCGCGAACGTTTTTTCGTTAAGTTCGGTATTCCATAAATCTTTAAGCGAGTTTATAATTAAAATGTCGGGGTCGAGATATAAAACGCGGTCGAGCGTATCGGGGAGAACGAGCGGAGAAAGCAGGCGAAAATACATTTCCTTAGGGTAACGCTTGCTCGAAGGGGCGTTTTCGAACAGTTTTTTATCCATTACGATAGGATTAAGGCTTGCGCCGAAATGAGCGCAAAGCGTTTTCAGTTCGTTTATCTTCTCGTCCGCCATGCCGCTATGCAGCAGATATACTTCCGTATCGGTATCCGTATCGTTTAAAAAGAGCGAATACAGCATAACTTTGCACGGCTTAATATAATTTTCGTCGAGAGTAATCAATAATTTCATGGCTGAATTCTCCTGAATCGGAAGTCGTCGGGGTTACCGCTTATATTTTCAATTATAAACGGTAATCGCCCGATTGTCAAATTTTCAGGTCGGTTTTATAACTTTTCGGCTTATTTTCAGATAGTATTCAATCGGAAAAATCTTTTATCATATAAAAATGAAGTTGCCGAGTTTTTTCCGCGCACCGAAGAAGTGTGTAGCCCCATGCGGAAGTTGCCGTTTCCGTTTGCATGCTCTTTCGGATTTTCTCGACTTCCGTAAAACGGAGAACTACGGCAAAATTTGCTGACGCAAATATGAACGACGGCAAACAAGTTGCCGCGTCGTTTCACGCACCGAAGAAGTATGCAGCCCCATGCGGAAGTTGCCGTTTCCCATATGTAACTGACAGGAAAGCAGAAGTGCGGGCGATGGGAGCCTACGGCAAGAATTTGCTGACGCAAATACGAACGACGGCAAACAAGTTGCCGCGTCGTTTCACGCAACGAGGAAGTATGTAGCCCCATGCGGAAGTTGCCGTTTCCGTTTGCATGCTCTTTTAGAAACTTTTGACTTCCGTAAAACGGAGAACTACGGCAAAATTTGCTTGCGCAAATTGACGAACGACGGCAAACAAGTTGCCGCGTCGTTCCACGCACCGAAGAAGTATGTAGCCCCATGCGGAAGTTGCCGTTTCCCATATGTAACTGACAGGAAAACAGATGTGTGGGCGATGGGAGCCTACGGCAAGAATTTGCTTGCGCAAATTGACGAACGACGGCAAACAAGTTGCCGCGTCGTTTCACGCACCGAAGTAGTATAGCCCCATGCGGAAGTTGCCGTTTCCGTTTGCATGCTCTTTCGGAAACTTTTGACCTTCGTAAAACGGAGTTCCTCGGCAAGAATTTGCTTGCGCAAATTGACGAACGACGGCAACAAGTTGCCGCGTCGTTCCGCTTAGGGGCATACAAAAAAATACAGCACCACACAAGGTGGTGCTGTATTTTTTTGGTAGCCCCATGCGGAATCGAACCGCAGATTCTGCCGTGAGAGGGCAGCGTCTTAACCGCTTGACCATGAGGCCGTTTTTTATCGTTATCGAAATCAGCTTGTTTATGATAACATATTTTTTTGTATTTTGCAAGTGTTTGCATGCCCGTTGCGGGAAAATTTTAAAATTTTGCCTGTCCGGAAAAGATTTGAATATTTTTTTTCAAAAAAAACGTTCACAGAAATCTTGCATATTTTATTTTTCGCGATATACTTGCGCCGAAATCATTGCTCAGGGGGTGAATATCAAAAGGAATCGGGATTATTTCTGTCGGCTTGCAGGATGCGGGAGAAATTCCGCCCGGCGGACACGCGAGCTGATTAAGCTTATGCTTTTGCAAAATTTTATTCTCGGTTCTTTAGCCACAATCACTTGTGGCAAGGCTATATGGACGAGAAAACGAGACAAAAAATCGAAAAAGCCTTGGTGAAACGCGCTATAGGCTATGACACTATGGAAACTATCGAGGAATTTTCGGAAGGCGAAGACGAAATGCGGCTCACGAAAAGAAAAGTGACGACGAAATCCGTTCCGCCCGATATTTCCGCCGCAAAGCTGCTTTTCGACATGCAGAGTAGCGGCGAGGATATATCCGAGCTTTCCGATAAGCAACTCGAAGAAGAAAAACAACGACTTTTAAAATTATTGGAGGTTAAACCGAAAAATGAAAATCACGAACTGTAACTGCGCAATAAAATGCGATGCGAGCGGATGCGGCAATCTTGCGAAGAAAGAGATTACCTTTAAAGGAATCGAAACCGATTTAAGGCTTTGCGGCAAGTGCTACGAAGAGCTTTGCAACACTGTTTTTGCAGAAGTTAAGCAAAAGGAGAAAGAGAAAAAATGAAAAGCGAAATTCCCACAACCCGAAAGAAAAAAGAGAATTTCCGCGATGAGGTTTTAAACGACCTTTTCGCCGATTTTTACAATCGGCAGGACGAAAGGCGGAAGCTCGAAAAACAATGGGAACTCGACCTCGAATTTCTTGCGGGCAATCAATATTGCGAAATTTCTCCGCGCGGCGAAGTGGAAGAGGAAGAAAAATACTATTATTGGCAAAACAGGGGAGCGTTCAACCATATCGCGCCGATAATCGATTCGAGAGTGGCGAAGCTCACGAAGATGAAGCCGATAATGAGCGTTAAGGCGGCGGGCGCGGAAGAAAGCGACGTTAAAAACGCAAAACTCGCAACCGCGCTCGTCAATTCGTCCTATCAGAGGCTCAGCCTCGGCGACGTCATATCAAAAACGACGGGATGGAGCGAATCGTGCGGGACGGGTTTTTATTTCATCGGCTGGAACCCCGACGCGGGCAAACTTCTCGGCGAAGTGGACGGCAAAAAAGTGTTCGAGGGCGACGTCGTCGTGGAGTCGGTTTCGCCTTTCGAGATTTATCCCGATTCGCTTTGCTATGAAAATATCGAAAGTTGCGAGAGCATTATAAGAGCCAGAGCCATGAAAACGGCGGACGTAGAGAGGCTTTACGGAATTACCGTTGCGGGCGAAGACGTTAAAGTTTTCGGCGTTGATAAGGCGGCGACGGGAAAATCGATCGTTCACGACAGCGTTCTGGTTCTTGAAAAGTACGAGCGTCCGACGGCGGATTTTCCCGACGGCAGACTTATCGTCGCATGCGAAAAAACCATTTTGTATATGGGCGAACTGCCGTATGTAAACGGCGTTGAGGGGCGGAGAGGTTTTCCGTTCGTCAAGCAGAATTCTATCGACAAAGCGGGTTGCTTTTTCGGTATGTCGATGGTGGAAAGACTTATCCCCGTGCAGAAAGCTTACAACGCGGTGAAAAACCGCAAGCAGGAATTTCTGAACAGACTTACCATGGGCGTAGTCGCCGTGGAGGACGGTTCGGTGGATACGGACGAGCTTGCGGAAGAGGGGCTGTCCCCGGGAAAAATCATCGTGTACAGACAAGGCGCCACCCCTCCCGCGCTTATGGGAACGGGAACGATGCCGACCGACCTTAACCGTGAAGAGGACAGACTTTTAAACGAGTTTATTCTCTTAAGCGGCGTGAGCGAATTTTCGCGCTCGACTGACGTTGCGGCGGGAACTTCGGGCGTTGCGTTGCAACTTTTAATCGAACAGGAAGACGCGCGCCTGAATGCCGTTACCGAAAACGTGAGGTCGGCTATAAGGGAAACGGCAAAGCAGATGATAAGGCTTTTCAAACAGTTCGCGACGTCTACGAGGCTTCTTCGCACGGCGGGCGAACAGGGTAAGGTCGAACTGTATTATTTCAATTCTTCCGACCTCGGTTCGGACGACGTCGTTTTCGATACCGAAAGCGAATTGTCGTACACTCCCGCACAAAAGAAAAGTGCCGTTTACGAACTTATAGACGCGGGTTTGTTAACCGATGACACGGGAAAACTCTCCGAAAGGACGAAGGCGAAACTGCTTGAAATTCTCGGTTTCGGGTCGATAGACAATACGCTCGACATCGAGAGTTTACACATCAACAAAGCCGACGAAGAGAATCTTTCGGGATTCAAAAAACCGATCGTAGTTGACGAATACGACGATCACGAACTGCATATCGCCGAGCATACGAGGTTCTTGCTTTCGGCGGAAAGCGAAGGGGTGAGAAACAACCCCGAAACAAAGGAAAACGCGCTCGAACATCTTAGGGCGCATAAAACCATGGCTGCGGAAAACGCGGCGGAACAATTAAACAGATCATAAAGGAGTGACGGGAAATGGAGCGAACGGAAAATAAACAAACAGAAAATGAACAAACGGAGGTTGCGGCGCACATCGCGGAGGCGAAAGAGAATACGGGCGCGGCGGCAACCGAAGTCTCGTTGGGAAAATTTAAGGACGTAGGATCGCTTCTTAAGGCTTACGAGAACTTAGAATCCGAATTTACCAGACGCAGCAGGAGACTAAAGGAACTCGAAGGGGAAGTCTTCAGGAATAAAGAAGAAATAACGCGGCGCGGCGCTTCTTCCGTAATCCCTAAGGGCTTGGGGGAAGGCTCTTCGCCCGAAAAGACGGACGAAACTAAAAACGGCGGCGGAAAAAAAGACAAACGTGAGGGGGATTTACCTGAAAACGCCGCCGCAAAAACGCCCGAAAAAGGGGCGGAGAGCGACGGGCGGATTGATGATGAAAATCGGAAATCTGCCCAAAAAGAAGACGGAAAAACAGACGATATAGCCGATTCGGCGGAAAAACCCGACGAAAAAGGCGAAAAAACAGAAAAAGGCGAGGGAGCGACGGACGGGTATAACGCTATGGAAGAGATAATAAAGAAATATCTTTTGAGCATTATAAAATCCCGTCCGCCCGTAACGCCCGCGAGCGGTACGGCGGTGGTCGTGCCGCCGAGAAAACCGAAATCGTTTGAAGAAGCGGGAATGCTTGTTAAAAAAGATTTCGGGCTTTAAAATCATTATTTAAACACAGCCTGCCTCGGCAAAAAAAACTCTCGGGCGGGCAAATAAAAAATCGGAGGATAATTATATGGTAACATTACAGAGCGCGGACAAAGCGCTTAAAACACTCTATCTCGACGTCGTTGCGGAACAGCTCAACACCGAGATTAACCCTTTTTTAGCAAAAATCAAGCAGACCACGTCCGACGTGTGGGGAAAAGAGGTAAGAAAGGTTGCTCAGTACGGAATCAACGGCGGCGTCGGCGCGGGAACCGAAGACGGAAATTTGCCCTCGTCTGCGGGGAACAACTATGAACAGCTCGTTTCTACCCTTAAAAACCTTTACGGCACGATTGAAATTTCCGATAAGGCGATGAGGGCTTCTTCGTCCGACGCGGGCGCGTTTGTAAACCTTCTGAACGCCGAAATGGAAGGGCTTGTCAAATCTTCTTCGCTCAATATGGGCAGAATGCTTTTCGGCGACGGTTCGGGTACGCTCGGCCGTGTGGCAGCCGTTACGAAAAACGTTATTTCAAGCGTTGACGTGAGAAATTTCATCCCGGGAATGGTTGTCGATTTCTACAGCAAGGAAGGCGAAAAACTTACTGTCGGAACAAGAAGAATAAAGAGCGTTGACAGGGCTAACAACACTATAACGGTAGACGGCGCGGAACTTACGACTACTACGCTTCCCCTCGGAACATATATCACCGTTCAAGGTTCGTATAATCAGGAAATTACGGGTCTCGGCGCGATTTTCAAAAGCACGGGTACGCTTTACGGACTCGATAAGAGCAAAAACGGCTGGCTTAATCCTTATCTTATCGAGGGGGTCGGCGATATTTCCGAAACCGTTATTCAGAAGGCGATCGATTTCGTCGAAGAGAGCGCGGGCGGTAAGATTAACTTTATAATCTGTTCTTCGGGCGTTAAGAGAGCGTTTATGAAACACCTCTCCACTTATAAGAGAAATCTCGACGTTACGGAGCTTAACGGCGGTTATAAAGCCCTTTCTTATAACGGTATTCCCATCGTATCCGACAGATTCTGTCCCGCAGGCACAATGTACCTTTTAAATACCGACGATTTCGCCCTTCATCAGCTTTGCGACTGGCAGTGGCTCGAAGGCGACGACGGAAAAGTTATCAAGCAGATCGCGGGTAAACCCACTTACTCCGCAACGCTCGTAAAGTACGCAGAGCTTATCTGCACGAGACCTTGCGGACAGGCAAGACTTTCGGGAATCGCCGAAGAATAATTCTTTAATCGAAACGTGAAAGTCGGGCTATAAGCCGATAAACGAACATTTTCGATGTTTAAATAGGCGGCGGAACGGTTTTTCGTTCCGCCGCCAAACAATAAGGAGGAGGACAAAATGACGGTTAAAGACGTTATAAAAGAGACGGCAAGGCTTGTGGGAGACGAAGAGTTTTATGCCGCGCTCGAAACCGAAACGGGAGAGGCGAGCGAGGAGACGACAAAAAAGACCCGAATTATGCTTAAATGCTATAACGACATCCTTTTCGAAATAGCGACAGAGGTTTTACCGTTAGAAACGGAAGAGGAGGTCGGACTCGGCGTCGTAAAATTCGATTCGCTTTCGGCTTTTCCGCAGAAAATCAATCGGATACGCAAGGACGGACGCAGCGTGAAGTTTTACGTCGGCGTTAATTATTTTGAGACCGACGAAAGGGGAACGGGAATCGTTACGTATGAAAAAATACCGACGGAAAAGACGGTTGACGACGTTTTCGAGTATGACAAAACGGTAATCGGAAAAACTATTTTCTGCTACGGCATTGCTGCCGAGTATTGTCTTATTTCGGGCAGGTTTTCCGAAGCTTCGAATTGGGAAAACAGGTACAGAAACGCAATTTCGGCGGTTATGCCCAAAAAGGGCAGATACGGAAATATAAAGAGCGGAAAGGTGTGGAGATGATCGTAAATAAAAGAAAAATAAGATCGCCGAGAGAGGTGACGGTTACTTTAAATCCGCTTAAAGGGTTTAACGATAGTCTTGCCGCGATGGCGGGCGGGTATATGTACGCCGAACAAATGCGCAACCTCGTCGTTTCGGACGGAACTCTCGTGGCGGGCGAGGGAATAAAATCTCTTTCTCAGTTTGAATATTCCGGGGAGATGGCGAGAAATTGCTATCTTTATAAAAAACACGACGCGACGGGTGCGGACGATAGCAGGATTATAATATACACAAGGTCAAAAATGTTATTCGAATGCCCCGTGAGCGGCGGAACGTTCGGACAGATAGACAATTCCTACTTTCCTTCCGCGCCTGCGGGCGTATGTTACAATTATAACGGCGAAGACGTGATGATTTTTTCG
Organism: Clostridiales bacterium; assembly: GCA_021635425.1. Lineage (GTDB taxonomy): Bacteria > Bacillota > Clostridia > Christensenellales > Borkfalkiaceae > UBA10281. Next base: position 7,697 of record JAJWOJ010000046.1, read on the forward strand.
AATCCGAGCGGCGGAATCTTCATATACAACGGCACAGAACTCACGGAAGTCCCCGAAGCGCCCGAGATAACGTCCATGTGCGTGCATTACGAAAGACTCTTCGTTACGACCGGGCATAACGAGCTTTGGTTTTCCGACGACTTCGACCCCGCGAACTGGAACGTTTCTTTAAACGAGGCGGGCTTTATCGACATGAACGACATGAAAGGCGAACTTATTAAAGTCGTGAGCTTCGGCGACTACCTTTACGCCTTCAAAAAGTTCGGCATCACGAGGATTTCGGCGTATTCCGATCAGAAACAGTTTGCCGCAACGGATCTTTTCGTAAGTTCGGGCAAAATATTCAAGGACTCGATTATCGTGTGCGGAGATTGCATGCTTTTCGCCGCAACGGACGGAATTTACAGATTCGACGGGGTGTCTACTCAAAAAATTTCCGACGCATTCAAAAAGAAAATAGACTTCACCTACGAGTATTTTAAGGGGCAGTATTTTAACGGCAACGCTTATATCAGAGTGAGGGCGAAGGCGGACGACGGATACGACGTGCAGATATTAAGGCTTAACCCGAAAACCTTAGAAGCGACGTTTATCCACGATCTGGTGCTTGCCGATTTCATGGTTCTTGACTGCGAAAACAATTACAGGCTTTACGGGGTGACCGCTTCGGTCGGCAAGCTTTGCGAAGTGACGACGGAGAACAGCCTTATTGTGGGGATAAATCCTTTTCAGGTCTGGGAAAACGGCGAGAGCGATTTCGGAATTCACAGAGAGAAAACCCTCACTATGCTAAGCGTTTATACGAATAAAGATATTACGGTAAGCGTTTTTGCAGACGGCGTAAAAAAGCAATTCGCCGTGAAAGGCGGGGTTAAACCTGCCGTTTTAAAGCCCTATATAAGGGGAACTAAATTCAAAATAAGATTCGACGGAAGAGCGGACGGGGTCGTCATTGCGGCTCCGAAGCTCACATTGGAGTATTACGAATGATTGAGAATATAAACGGTTATAACTCGAAATACGGGCGGCTCGCGTTTGAAAAGGCAACGGAAAACCAAAAGAAACTCGCGATGATCGGAAAGGGCGAAGAAATAACGGAAGATAACGAGATTACATTTACCGAAACGTTTAAATACCCGAAATGGAAGTGCGTAAAGTACGTTCGTTTTTACGCTAACAGAGAAAACGTAAAAATTACCGTTTCCGTCACGTCTTCCGCAGGCGTCGGGGCAAGGGCGGTGCTTAACGGGAAATGCGTTTTCGGGCAGGATTCATTGAGCGAAAGCACCTTTTCGGTAAACGCGATATGCAGGTCGGGCGAGAATAAGCTTTATATCGATTTCGGCGAGAATTTGCAGGAGTTCGGCGTAAACGTGAGCATTCTCGGAAGGGTGAAAAAATTTGAAGACGTTGCTTTGCCGAAATATGCTTTAAACAGTTATTTTTCAATTCTCTATGACGGGAAATTGTCCTTTTACCTGTACGACGGGAGTGCTTTTATCGAATGTTGCTCTTTTTACGGGGCGGAGACGGGCAGCGCGATGTACAATTATTCGGACTCGCTTTTCTATATCGCAGTAAGGTTCGTTACGGGCAAAAACGCGATTTACGCTTACGATAAAAAGCTGAAAACGGTCAGTCTTTTCGACGATACGCTTGTTTTTAAAGACGTTGCTTTTTGTTTCACGAACAGTTTGTATATGTATTACGCTTCGGGCGGGGCTTTGAAAGTTGCGAAATATACGAAAAACGGGTTTGTTGCGCAGGATTTTTCCTATAAGGCAAATAAATTTCATAGTTCGTATAACTACAACAACTCATATCTTTATATCGCAAACGTTTACGGATTTTATACTGCGTATAAGGTCGGCGGCAGCGGGGCGCCGGATTTTTCTTCGCCAATCTCTATGGGCAAGAAGCTCTATCCGACCATTTGCTATGACGATAAGAACGGCGAGGAAGTTTTTTACGGAAGTTCGGACGACGAAAGAACGGCAAAAACCTGCTCTGTCAAGGTTGAGAACGGCAGAGCGGGTACGGGAAAGGTTGTATACGACTGTTTTCCGGTCATTGATTGCAACAGTATAACGGTGGGCGCGCCGAACGGCATACCCACGGTTATAAAACAAAATTGATTCAAGGAGAATAAATTTTTATGAAAGTAAAGATAAAATTGGAAGATTATCTTAAAAATGCAGGAATAGGCACTATAGACAAAGAAAAAAAAGCTCGCGATTTCGAAAAAATGGTTGAGGACGCGCTTAAAAACGCCGTAAGAGGGAGAAAAACTACGGAAAACGGCGGGAAAACCGATAAACCCGACGACGACGGCGGAAAAATCGTTGAAAACGAGAAGAAAACCCAACTCGAAACCGACCTCGACGATATGAAAAAGGAGTACGACGGGAAGAAGAAATACACATTCGGCGATACGACCATAAAGAAGTTTACGCCGAAGGAATTCGACGGCAAAACCGACGAAGAAATAAGTGCGGAAGCAAACGAAAAATACGCGCCGAAAGCCGAGAGGGAAAAGAGCGAATTGGAAAGAAAGAGTCGGAAAGCCGCCGATAAGCTCGAAAAAAGCCTGCCCGACGTTGACGACGCGAAGGAAAAGACTATCGAAAAGCTCATGAAAGAGCTTGAAAACGATTATGAGCAGGCAAAGAACTCGGCTGTTAAGAGGGGAATCGGCAGATCGTCTATTTTCAGCGGGCAGACCGAAGCGTTGACGGACGGTTTTTATGCGGACAAAGCCGAAACGGAGCGGTCCGCCGCAAATAAAAAACAGAAAATAGCCGATGAAATTGCCGACATCAAGGACGAACTCTACTATGC
>JAJWOJ010000475.1 GCA_021635425.1 Clostridiales bacterium
CATGTAGACGGCAAAACAAATATTAAAGATGGTCAACGATTAATATCTTCTTCTAACTCATTGATAACAAATAGGCATAATTTTGCACACGGAAAAAATCCTACAGTAGGGTTTTTAGATATAAAAAACTATTTTTATGATGTAGTTACCTTAATTAACCTTTTGGATGGTTCCGTTAGATAATACATCAACAACTCTAAGATGAACAGGAGTCAAAATGAAAGCAGTAATATATGCGCGATATAGTTCGGATAATCAACGCGAAGCCTCTATCGAGGGGCAACTTCGCGAATGTATGGAGTTCGCCACATATAACGATATTCAGGTTATAGATAATTATATCGACCGAGCTATGTCTGCGAAAACCGACAACCGCCCGGAATTCCAGCGCATGATTAAGGATAGTTATAAGCATGCTTTCGATTGCATTATCGTGTGGAAACTCGATCGTTTCGCTCGTAACCGTTACGACAGCGCGCATTATAAAACCATTCTCAAAAAGAACGGAGTAAAAGTTATTTCGGCAAAAGAAACTATTGCGGAAGGTTCGGAAGGTATCCTTCTTGAATCGGTCCTTGAGGGCATGGCTGAGTTCTATTCGGCAGAACTTGCCGAAAAAGTAACCCGCGGGTTAAAAGAAAACGCGTTAAAAGGTTTATATAACGGCGGAAGCGTTCCGTTTGGTTACGTTATCAATGCGGAGCGCAAGTTGGCTATCGATCCACTGACCGCACCGATTGTAGCAGATATATTCAAGATGAGTTACGACGGAAAAACGGTAAAACAGATTTACAACGAACTTGCCGCGAAAAATATAACTCGTTCTAACGGGAAACCGCTTCGGTATAACGCCGTGCGCTATATGCTTTCAAATCGCGTTTATATCGGAGAATACAACCACATGGGCGTAAAAATAGAAAACGGCGTTCCCGCTATCGTGGATAAAGAAATATTCGACGGCGTTCAGATCGAACTTGCAAAGAACTCGAAAGCACCCGCTCGCCATACCGCGGACGACGATTATTTATTGACGACTCGGTTGTTTTGCGGTAAATGCGGAGCGATGATGGTTGCGCAGGCAGGGACAAGCGCGACGAAAGGAGTCGTATATCGCTACTATGCGTGCGCTCGTCAGAAAAAACATCAATGCGATAAAAAGATGGTAAGTAAGACTAAACTTGAAAATTTTATTGTTTACAAAACAATGCAAATGTTGCAAAGCGATAGTATAATCGAAAGCCTTGCGGAAAAACTATACGAATTGCAGTTTACCGAAAGCACACTGCTGCCGAAACTGCAAGAACAGTTGAAACAGAAAGAGAAGGAAATCGAAAACATCGTCAATGCCGTTCAGAAAGGGTTGGCGACGGAAACGCTGTTAAAGCGTTTGAGCGAACTCGAAGAAGAGAAAAAAGGAATAGAAGATTCGGTAGCGAAAGAACAATTGACGTCGCCCGTATTCACCAAAGAACATTTTATAATGGCGTTACATAATTTTCGTAAAATCGACGTTACGAAACAAGACGGAAAGCGTAAAATTATAGACGCGTTTATCAATTCAATATATCTTTACGACGATCACATGAAAATCGTTTATAATGCGAACGGAAAAGAAGAAGTTGTCGCCCTTGAAGACCTGAAAAGTTCAACCTTGTTTTCATCCGGGGCACCAAGTCAGTATAATCCGAACCGGATACTTGTAACA
>JAJWOJ010000476.1 GCA_021635425.1 Clostridiales bacterium
GTATTATATAAAGGTTAATCTGATGAAAGAGAAGACGTATCAAAAAGAAGAGATGTTTTTTTCGCCTTACGCTTCCTTTTCGGATAAAACGAAGGGAAGGGTTAAAGAAGAAAATCCTTGTCCTATGAGGACGGAATATCAGCGAGACAGAGACAGGATTATCTATTCGAAAGCATTCAGACGTTTAAAAAACAAAACGCAGGTTTTTTTCTCGCCCGAAGGCGATCATTACATGACCCGTTTGACGCATACGCTCGACGTTGCGCAAATCGCCCGTTCTATCGCGCGTTCGCTCGATTTAAACGAAGATCTTTCCGAAGCTATCGCCCTCGGTCACGATCTCGGACATACCCCTTTCGGTCATACGGGAGAAAGAGTTCTCGCTAAGCTTAACCCCGCGGGTTTCGAGCATAACAAACAGTCTTTAAGGGTTGTTGACGTGCTGGAAGACCTTAATCTTACATATGAAGTGAGAGACGGTATCGTCGAACACAAAAAGAGCGGACATCCGCACACGCTTGAAGGGAAAGTCGTTTCTCTTTCCGATCGGATTGCATATCTCAATCACGATATAGACGACGCCGTAAGGGCTGGGATAATAACCGAAAACGATTTACCGAAGCGAGAAGTCGAAATCCTCGGAAAAACTTCGAGAGAACGCATAAATAATATGATCATGTCGATTTATAAAGAGTCTTACGGCAAAAACGACGTAATCATGGAAGACGAAAAAAAGCAGGCAACCGAAAAATTGCGCGATTTTATGTTTGAAAACGTGTACATCGTTCCCGCGGCGAGAGCCGAAGAGGGGAGGGCGGGCGAAATGCTGTCCGTTATGTATGATTATTTCAGAAGAAATAAAGATAAGTTGCCCGATTTTTATATAAAATTGCTTGATAAATATGACGAAGACACCGTTTTATGCGATTATTTGTCGAGCATGACGGACAGGTACGCCGTGTATACGTTCGAGGAGATTTTCGTACCTAAGAATTTCATTTTAAGATAAAAAGAGATAAAGGCAGATGGCATTCGACGAAAAATTTATCGAAGAGTTAAAACTTAAGAATAATATTGTCGATGTGGTAGGGAAGTATTGCGTTCTGAAAAAACGCGGCAACAGCCATTGGGCGTGCTGTCCTCTCCCGGGGCATTCGGAAAAAACCCCTTCGTTCACTGTGAACGAGGCAGGGCAGTTTTTCAAATGCTTCGGTTGCGGAAGAGGCGGCGACGTTATAACCTTTATCCGAACCATGGAAAATCTCGATTACGTCGGAGCGGTGAGGCTTCTTGCCGAAAATGCGGGTATGGCTATGCCGGACGACGACAGAGACTATAAAAAACGAGAGTCGGACAGGCAGTCGCGTGACAGGCTGTTATCTCTCATGAAGGATTCGGCGCTTTTTTACGTACATAATCTTTCCGACCCGAAAGCCAAACTTCACAACGAATATATAGCCTATCGCGGAATCGAAAGAAAAACGGTTACTGCTTTTGGAATAGGCGCGTCTCTCGATATGTTTTCCCTTCCGAATTATCTGAAATCGAAAGGATATTCGGAGGAGGAAATGCTCAGATGCGGCGTCTGCCAGAGAAAGGAAAAAGAAGGCGGAAAACCTTATGTTTACGACGCTTTGTGGGGAAGACTGATTATACCTATAATCAATAATCTCGGCAACGTCATAGCTTTCGGCGGCAGGC
>JAJWOJ010000477.1 GCA_021635425.1 Clostridiales bacterium
AAGACGTGCAAAGCATAATAATCCTTATAATCGGGATATATTCCGTATCCCGCAAAACCTCCCCCGAGACCATTGGAACGCTCGCGCATGGTACGCATCGCGTTTACAATCGTTCCGCCGGGAATGTTTTTCCCCGCCGCCGAAAATACGCCCGCTATAGCGCACCCCGACGAAATTTTATAACTGTTTTCACCTTCTCTCGGCATACATCCTCCTTTCACATAAGCGTCGGACAACCCGACTATAAAATTATAAACTTTTTATGTAGAATTGTCAACAAAACCGATAAGAAACAGACTTCGGACTTTCTTATATCTGCTATGAGGTTTGAGAATATCTCGCTTTAATCAAAGAATAAGCCGCCCGTTCGGAAATATAATAATACCGTAATGAAAAAGAGTTTACGTTATGCAATACCGCTCATTGCGGCAATACTTTTTCTATTCGGCGGCGCGGCGTATTGCAGAATCAGATTTCCGATAAAATACAAATCGGAAATAAAGCACTTCTCGGATAAATACGGCATTGAAGAAAATCTCGTTTTTGCCGTCATAAAAGCCGAAAGCGGATTTAACCAGAACAAAGTTTCGGAAAAAGGAGCTACGGGACTTATGCAGATTATGCCCGAAACCGCCGAGTATATAGGCGAAAGATTCTTTTCCGGGCGAAAATTCGATTTGTTTTTACCTGCAGACAACATCGAGGCGGGTTGTTTCTACATTTTTTATCTGTCTGAAAAATTTGAAAATACAACGGAAATTCTCGCGGCGTACAACGCGGGCGAAGGGAACGTCAAATTATGGAAAAATGAAAAAGGCGCGCCGCTTACCGAAAACGATATTCCCTTCCCCGAAACGAAAAGTTATGTAAAAAGAGTGATATCATACCGTAAAATTTATGCCGTGATCAACCGATAATCGATTTACTTTTTCATAAACTTATTGTATACTCATATCATGAAAGCAAACGCGATTAAATCAAATAAAAAAATCATACCGTTATTATGCATCTCTTCTCTTATTTTCATAGTTTTCGCTTCTTTTCTTTTGGCGAGTGGCGTCAACTACAAAAATAAAGGCATAAAAACGTATGCCGTGATAACGCGTATCGAAATCGAAAGAAGAGCCGCAAGCGAAGACGTAACTTACGACGTTTACGTTAAGTTCGAAGCCGAAGGAAGAATTATCGAAGGGCGGCTCTACACATACGTTGCGGGTATGCGCGAAGGTCAAAAGATACCGATCCGTTATATGCCGGATAATCCCCGAGATTTTACATACGCCAAAGGAATGTTTTTAGTTCCCGTTTTACTGTATATTGTGAGCGCGGTAATGCTGCTCTGTATAATCCCGCCGATAAAAGATTTAAGAAAAAAGTCGAAACTCGGAAAATTTAAAGTTACGGGACAAAAAATCATCGCAACGATTGACGAAGTAACCGTTAAAAATAACGTCAGAATTCTCCAGAAATCGCCCGTAACCGTGATTTGTTCGGACGAAAACGGCATAACTTACCGTTCGAAATTTTTATCGCCATACCCTCGGAAATATTTTGCGGGCGCAAACATAACCGTTTATACGAAAGACGGGAAATACGTTGTGGACGAGGATTCCGTTTCGGAAAGCGGAACTTTAAAAGAAGATTAAAATTTTACAATATACTTAGCCACAGGTGATTGAGTTTGAACCCGCCAAAACACCG
>JAJWOJ010000478.1 GCA_021635425.1 Clostridiales bacterium
CCTCCTTTTCCCAAAGATACATCGGCGTTTATTTTTTCTACTGCTATAGTGCGGTCGGGACTTCCGGCACAGAAGTAGAAAAACCTGATGTTCATATCTGAATTTGAATAAACGGGGCGGTTATATCAAATTCAATTGTGGCAATGCACCGCCACTCACGTTTCTTTATTATACAAAGGAATGGACTTTGTATCTTTATACTGAGGATAAGTTATTTCGGCTCTACATTTTTCACATATAAAGCTGCCGTTAGTTTCCTCAAGATATAAGGCTTTGTTTATTTGCCCGCAATACGGACAAGTTGCATTGTAAATCATTTTACGCCTTTTTCATTCGCTCGTGCAATTCAACTGCCTCATCTTTTAAGTAAGTAACAGTATCGAAATTACCGTTTTTATAAAACTTCCAATCTGTTTCCGCATTACAATTCGGACAGATAACTTTGACCGGCTGACGCGGTTCGTATTCTATCTCGATTTTCTGTCCGCATAATCCGCAATATTTTTCGGCTTTCATAATTTTCCTCCGCTAATTTTCCAAATCCTTAATCACTTTAATTGCAACACCTTGAATTTTGCATTCATCTACAACAATATCTTTCATTCGTTTGTTTTCCGGATGAAGAACGATTACACCGTTTTCGTTATCGGGGCGGTAACGTTTTAAGGTTACTTCATTATCCACAAGAGCGACTACAATATCGTTGTAATTTGCTTCTTCTTGCTGTCGAACGAGAACAAGATCTCCGTCGTTTATCCCGGCGTCTATCATCGAATTTCCGCTTGCCGTAAGCAAAAAACACTTTTTCGCGTTTCCTACAAACGATGCCGGAAGCCGAACGTATCCGTCTATGCACTCATACTCTTCGGAAAGCGGACCGCAAGGAACATATCCGAGTTTTGCTACCGTTACGGTTCTTTCCGTTCTCGATTGCTCGATAGATTCGTATCCGTATTCTCCCCTCGCTAAAATTCCTTGCTCCACCATATACTCCAAGTATCTTTGCACTGAACTTTTTCCAACGTCCAACGCCTCGGCAATATCGCGGATGGTAGGCATTCTCCCCTTTCTATCGATTTGCTCCTCGGTATACAACTTGATTCTGTTCACTAACTCATTGTCTTTCGTTCTCATTTTGTGATGGCCCTCACTTTTATCTATTCGGGACACTTGTCCCCGATAGCAAAATTATTATAATCTATTCGGGGAATATTGTCAAGGGTATTTTAGGCATAAAAATAGGGGTGTCCGCACTCGCAGACACCCCGTAAAAAACTTGACACTAACCTATTGACAAATTATAAATGCAATCCTTTCCCTATCTATTTCTATGGGCTTGTTTTTAGTCAACTATATTTTCAGTTTTAAATATCGGACTATTAAAAAATTCTACAATATCTATACCCAACCCTTGGCACAGCTCAAATAGAATACGAACGTTCACCGCTGTATTGCGCTTTTTCTTAATATCCGCTATCGTTGTTTGATTTACTCCGGTTAGCATAGAAAGGCGATAGGCAGTCAAATGCTTTTCTTCCATAAGCTCTGTCAACCGAGTCGATAATGCTTCAGCTATTGTCACGCCTTAACCTCCTTTACTAAACTTTAACTTAGTATTAGTATATCCTTTTTATTTCAAAATTTACTGAGCGTATATTTAGTATTACTTGATTTTCGCCCTGTATTTTGAT
>JAJWOJ010000479.1 GCA_021635425.1 Clostridiales bacterium
TCAGACCGAATAAATCGCCGGACTATTACGAGGGAACGGCAATCAAAGCCTTGCGTTCAATGCCCGTTAAATCGACCTATACGCCGACTATTCCGAAAAATACAGGCGGTAACGGTAAGCGATGATACGACTTTACAACGGCGATTGTCTGACAGTGATGAAAGAACTACCGGCGCAAGGCGTAGACCTTATTCTATGCGATCTTCCGTATGGTTGCGGCAAGACAAAACATAAGTGGGATAGGGAAATCGACCTGACGGAACTTTGGAAAGGATATATGCGAGTTTTGAAACCGGACGGTATCGTCTGCTTATTCGGAAACGAGCCTTTTACAAGCAAACTGATTCAGAGCAATACGGATATGTTTCGTTACAAAATGGTATGGGAAAAGGAAAGTCCGACGGGATTTCTGAACTCTAATTACAAGCCGCTGTCCCTGTTTGAAGATATTGTTGTTTTCAGCAAAGGGACGGTGGGCAGTAAGAGCAAACTGCCGATACGGTATTACCCGCAAGGACTTATTCAAAGAGAGCAAGTGAAGCGAAACAGACCGAATTCGACGTGGCGACGGGACAAAGGATACGGCGGAAACAATAAACTCAATTCCGATACGGAATACGTCACGCATTATGCGAATTACCCGACGGATATATTGAAGTTTTCAAGAGATAAGAACGCCGTGCATCCGACGCAGAAACCCGTCGCGCTTCTCGAATATCTGATTAAAACCTATACGAAAGAAAACGAAGTCGTAATGGACAACTGTATGGGTTCGGGAAGTTCAGGCGTGGCTTGCAGAAATACAGGCAGACAGTTTATCGGAATCGAAGCAGACGATTATTATTTTCAATCGGCAAAAGCACGGATAGAAACGGATTAAAAGGAGGATGAAAGTTGAAGAAAAAACATATCAGAGATACCCCTGAAATCGTAATTCCGAAAGGATACGGGATAGACGACCTTTTGGACTTTGACGACGAGGGATACGAAAACGGCGAGCCTGTACTTGTGGAGGAGGTGAAAGTGACTTTTGAGCGAGAATGAAACGAAAAGCAGCGCGTATGAAAAATTAACGCCGCAGAGAAAACAGCTCGTCGATCAGGTTCTTGCAAACCTCGAAAAAGGCAACCTATTCTGGACGCAAGGATGGGTTGCCGCAGGCGCGCCGGAATCTGCGGTAACGGGCAAGAAATACAGAGGGATAAACAATCTGTATCTTTCCCTTGTCGCAATGGCGGAAAACTACGGGGATAACCGATGGGCGACTTTTCGGCAGATGGAAGAAAAGGGGTGGACGTTCAAAAAGGACGAAGAAGGTCATACGCTCGGCAAGGGGAAAAGCGTATCCGTCGAATACTACGAAATGCGCGATAAGGAAACCAAACGCCGCTTTGACAGAAGCGTTCTGGACGGTATGACCTTTGACGAGCAACGCGAGTACATGGATAAGAACGTGTATTGGCTCAGGAAGTTTTACCGCGTGTTCAACTGTTCGTTAATGGACGGCGTACCTGCAAAGGAAATGCCGATGATCGACGTCAACGACCGTATCGAAAAAGCGGAAGCGATCCTCGATTATTGGAACGCGAACGAATCGAAAATCGTGTACGGCGGCAGTCAGGCGTTTTACCGTCCGAGTACGGACGAAGTGCATTTGCCCGAACGTGAAAAGTTCAAGTCAACGCA
>JAJWOJ010000480.1 GCA_021635425.1 Clostridiales bacterium
GTATATTTGTTGTTGATTATAGAAGATATAAGTTTTTTTTATAGATGTTTTGTTCGGATTTTACCCGTTTTTCTCTCTTCTAAGCGTTTACAATCACACAAAATAATGTATATTTGTTTAATTTCGTATAATTTTACCGAGTATAAAGAAAAAAGGGAAAGCGCTAAATACGCTCTCCTCTTTTTGCTCGCAATTTTTCGTTATCGTCGGAAATTTCAGTTAAAAACATCCGCGTTCCGACGCGCCGCTCAATTTATTCGATTCTGTCAATCACGACAGACCTTTGCCCGGGCTTGTCGTTGCCTATATGCGTACTTTCGTTCAATTTCTTTATCGCAGATTCGAACAAAAACTCATCCTCGGCATAGAGCGTGGCTATTCTTTCTCCGCATTCAACCTTATCGCCCGTCTTTTTATCGAGAATTATCCCCGCCGTCGGCACTATTATATCGTCTTTTGTATTCCTTCCCGCCCCGAGAAGCAGGCTCGCGATTCCGTATCCGTCCGTATCGACGCGCTCTATATAGCCCGCTTTGGTCGCTTTGAATTCCGCCGAATAACGAGCCTTCGGGAAAAGACTCGTGTTGTAAATCCATCTTTCGTCACCGCCGTGGGCTTTGACGGATTCTGCAAACTTTTTTAGTGCAAAACCCTCGTTAATCGACTTATAGACAAGTTTTTCACACTCGTTCCTATCGCCTTTGCCCGCAAGAAAAAGTATTTCGGTTGAAAGCGCGACGGAAAGAGCCATAAGATCGTCGGGCGCGTTCCCGCGAAGCGCGTCTATCGCTTCGACAACCTCCAATGTGTTGCCGATCGCTTTCCCGAGCGGCTTATCCATATCGGTTATAAGCGCGGTTATTTTTTTGCCCGCGCGCTTCCCGATGCCGACCATAACGTTTGCAAGCTCTTTTGCGGAAGCTTCGTCGCGCATAAAAGCGCCGCTCCCCGTTTTTACGTCCAGAACGATGCAATCGTCGTCCGCGGCGAGTTTTTTGCCCATAATACTGGAAGCGATAAGGGGGATACTATCCACGGTTGCCGTTACGTCGCGAAGGGCGTAAAGTTTTTTATCCGCGGGCGCCACGTCTCCGCTTTGCCCGATTATAGACATGCCTACTTCGTTTGCAATCCTCACGAAATCCTTCATAGAAAGCTCGGCATTGTATCCTTTTATCGCTTCGAGTTTATCGACCGTTCCGCCCGTATGCCCGAGTCCTCTGCCGCTTATCTTCGCGACTTTTACTCCGAGAGACGCAACGACGGGCGCGACGATGAGCGAAGTTTTGTCTCCCACGCCGCCCGTGGAATGCTTATCGGCGCGGATTCCCGTTATATCTTTAAAATCAAACCTCTGCCCCGAACGACTTATCGCCAAAGTAAGTTCTGTTGTCTCATCGATATCCATTCCGCGAAAATAAATTGCCATTAAAAGCGCGGAAATCTGATAATCGGGAATATCGCCCGCAGTGTAACCGCTTATAACGAAATCTATTTCTTCTTTTGAAAGTTTTCCGCCGTCGCGCTTCTTTTTTATAATCTCGTATAATCTCATTTTCTCACCGTTATGAGCAATAGTATGCCAATCAAGAATAATCCGAACCTCGGTCTTGCGGCGTGTTTTTAGGCTAATACTTTGTTCCGCAACCGCCATATACGGGTGTATTATGCCGTTTGCGC
>JAJWOJ010000481.1 GCA_021635425.1 Clostridiales bacterium
AAGACCTGCAAATAAAAGTCAAGAGAAATGAAGAAGGAAATTGAAAAAATTTTCCAAGCAAAAAACGGTAACACAAAAAAGCCTCCGTAAAAACGCAGACTTGAAATATGAATAAAAACGGCTAAGCGGTGGTTGTTGTAAAAAGGTTCAAATGCTCCGTCACGCGAGCATAATAAATTCTTAAAAACTTGTTGGCGGCAGCGGTCATATAAACATAGAAATGTTTGCCTTCGGAACGCTTCTTGTCCATAAATTGGAATATTACGTTATTCGTCGGTGCTCGTTGCAAAACGACGGACATTACTTGGAACAGCGTTTTTCGCAAGGCTGCTGAACCGCGTTTTGAAATAGACCGAGATTGCGGATTGAAGTTTCCGGATTGAAACGGAGAAGCATCTAATCCGGCAAAACCGACGAGAGCTTTTTTGTTTGGGAAACGGGAAACGTCGCCGATTTCGGCAATAAGTTGAGAGCCGAGAACGGATCCCACGCCGAACATAGACATAACAGAGTCGTATTCGGGAAGCGTGGCTGCAATCTTGTTCATCTCGGATGCTAACGACGCAAGTGTTTCGTTAATACTGTTGAGTTGAATTATAGCGTTTGAGACAAGTAAAGCTGAACTGTCTGAAAAAGATAAAGACGGCGAACAGTTACACGCGAAATCGTAAACTGCTTGAGCTTTGCTTTTGGAAAATTTGTAGCCGAACTTTTTACACCAAGAGAGATAACTTTTTAGGAAAAATGAGAAAGATTTTTTCGAAATACACTCCGAATGAGAAAATTTGAGAACAAAATCCACCCATTTTTCATGACCGTCGGACTTTCTTGTCGGCGTAGAGAACAAAGTATTTGCGCCGGGGAAAGTTTGGTCGAGAAGAGCGATAAGATTATTCTTCAATATAATTTTGAGCTTGTTGTATTGATTGTATTGGCGATTGTAGGATTTAAGTAAAAGTCGAGCTTCGGATTGAGCGGAGAACGGCGAAAGCTCATTCCAACGGTCGAGAGCAAAAGAAGCAATTTTAAGAGCATCTTTTTTATCGGTCTTAACTTTGCGGACAGTTAAAGATTTTGTACTGTAATCTTTCACTAAAATTGGATTGACTACAGAAACGAAAAAACCGTTGTTACGGAGAAACAGGGCTATTGGGAGATAGTAATTACCTGTATATTCCATAACAACCTTCGTATCGCCGTTCAAAGTTTTAAGGAGTGTGACGAGCTTCGAAAGTTCCTTTGGACTGTGCGATACGTCGAACGGAGAAACAACGATTTCTCCGAACGGGCGCAGGACGGCTACGGTAGATTTGCCTTTCGAGACGTCGATACCGACAGCATTCATAAGTGTAACCTCCAAGAAAAGAATTAGTAATTAAGGCGACCGACCTTATCCATTACCGATTCAATCTGATTCGTTACACGGACGCGAAGCCCAACCTGCAAAAACCGAACGCTATAATGGAAGGACGGCTGACAGTCTTATTGACGGGCGTAAAAGCCCAAGGAGAGTATGGTCAGACCTGTATTACCCTTCCATTATAGCTTAGGTAACGGAACTTGAAAAGTGCTAATTCAAATACCGCACTTTTTTCGGTCAATTATATTGTATCAGGAGGGCAATTAAGTGGTAAAAACCAAAAGGAAAAGCATTTTACGAACGCTGTTGTGTGCCGTG
>JAJWOJ010000482.1 GCA_021635425.1 Clostridiales bacterium
TTATATACTATTTTTATCAAATAATCAATTATTTGTTCGAAGTTTTTCAAGAGAAAATAAAAAAAAGGAGTGAGAAAATGGAAAAAATAGGTCTTTTCGACTTAATCGACAAAATCGCCTCCCCGAAAACGGACGAAAAAAGCTTCCGAGCCGCCGAAAATCCGCCACGCGCGGACGGAAACGGCGCCCGCGGCGACAAACAAAACGTCCGCCCGGCATCCGAAAGCATGCACGATCCCGATTTCGGAGTTCAGCCGCAATATATGATGAATTCGAAAATGCTGGCTTTTTTGAAACGGCACGAAAATTTAAAAGCCGACGTACCTCCCGCCGCGCCGAAAAAACGCGCGGAGAAATCTCCCCGCGCCGAAAAAACTTATATGGAAAAGCCCGCCCGCACGGATATTTCGGGCGTTATCCCGAAAACGAGAGGCAGGAAAGCGGCAAGCTCCGTCAGAACAAGCTCCGCCGTAGCGAGCGCGCCCGCGCACGGAAAACGTGCGGAAAAAACTAAAAAAGCCGAAATTAAACCCGAATAAATTCGTTTTCGGCTTATTTCGGCTCGTAAAACTTATTTCTGTTTGTAAAACCCGTCTTATAAAACCCGTAAGGATTTACTCATTTCGATTTATAAAACAAGCCGCAATGACAATATCCTTCGAAAGACGGGTCTTTTATCTGCGCGCGGAATTCCTCGCACATGCATTTATATTCGGGGCGTTTCCCCACACGGCACGGACAATATCCGCCTTTTGCGATAAGCCCTTCTCTGACGGCTTCCACAACTTTTTTATCTTCGTTAAGCCTTAGTTTCAAAGACAGTACCTCCTTATCGTTTCGGCAACTCCGCCCTCGTCGTTGGTGCTGTCGGTAACGACGTCCGCCACGGCTTTAAGTTCTTCTCTGCCGTTTTTCATCGCAACGCCCAGCCCCGCGGCTTTTATCATCGGCGCGTCGTTGAGTTCGTCGCCTATAGCGACGCAATCGTCGGGCGAAATGCCCCATATTTCGGATAAAGCTTTCACGGCAAGCCCTTTATCGCATCCTTTCGGCATAAAATCGATCATTCCGCGGTAAGATTCGGCGATTTCGCAGTCCTTACCGAAAAGTTCGACCGAACTTTTAAATCCTTCCTCTATCTGTTCGGGATAGCCCGCGAGCATGACCTTTGGCGTAACGAGTTTTCTTTCGTTTACGAATTTTTTAAGGTCGCCCGCCGCGTTCACCTTAACTTTGCACGTATCGGCGTAAAATTTCGCAAAATCGGTTTGTTCTTCCGTGAAAGCCTCCGCCCCGTCGTACACGAAGGAAAGAAGCCCCGCTTTATGCGCAAACTCGATGATTTTTAAAGTAATATCCGTTTTGACGCCCGTTTTAAAGAGCGTTTTTTTATTTACGTTATCCCACACTTCACAACCGTTATATGCAGCTATAAGTTGATTAAACGGGAATTTTTCGAGCATTACGATGGCGGAAGCCGTCATTCTGCCCGTGCAGAGCGCAAACTTTCCGCCCGATTTTATAAGCTCGCCCACAGCCTTTATATTCTCTTCGGGAATTCTTCCGTCGGACGAAAACAGCGTTCCGTCGAAATCACTTATTATCGCTTTGTACTTCTTCATTTTTCAACCTCAAGTATAAATATAACGCGATCGAAACAACCGCTATTGCCGCGGAG
>JAJWOJ010000483.1 GCA_021635425.1 Clostridiales bacterium
GTATATATATTCATTATAATAAATATTTTTCCGATTGTCAATACAATTTCGGAAATTTTGCCGCCTATTTTTTATTTTTCGCCGAATTTCGGAGATAAAAGCCCTTTCGGACGGCAAAACACGACAGAAAATCAACAAAAAATCACTTCTGCGGTTTATAACTGTCTTTAAGCGACACTATTTCCGACAAAACGAGTTTGCCGTTTTCGGTAATTTTCTTATAATAGCCCTTTCTCATGAGCTGGAA
Organism: Clostridiales bacterium; assembly: GCA_021635425.1. Classification (GTDB taxonomy): domain Bacteria; phylum Bacillota; class Clostridia; order Christensenellales; family Borkfalkiaceae; genus UBA10281. The sequence goes on from JAJWOJ010000483.1 coordinate 248, forward strand.
GGACGTTCCGTCTGAAACTTCGGCAAGGTGCGGTTCGGCTTTGCCGCTAAAAACGTGAACGCTGTCGTAATTCATGCGTTCGGAAAAATCCTGCCCCGAATACTCGGCGTCTTTTAAAAGATAATCGTATTTTCTTATCTCGCAGTCGACCGCGGTTTCGGCGTTCACCCAGTGAATAACGCCCTTAACCTTGATTCCGCTCGTATCGTTTCCGCTGCGCGACTCGGGAACGTAAGAACAGAAAAGTTCTTCGACGCTTCCGTCCTCTCTTAATTTTACGTCGTCGCACTTTATGATATACGCGTTTTTAAGCCTTACGTAACCGTCTTTTTTAAGCCTGAAATACTTCGGCGGCGGAACGAGCGCAAAATCTTCCGAATCGATATAAATATGCTTGGAAATGGTAATTTTTCTCGTCCCCGCGGCTTCGTCGTTGGGGTTTATTTCGAAATCCTCTTCTTCGGGCTTATCGGGGAAGTTGGTTATCGTAACCTTAATCGGCTCGAAAACAGCCATGGCCCTTTCCGCGTGAAGATTGAGATAATCTCTTATAAAATGCTCGAAATAGCTCACTTCTATTTCCGAGTTCGCCTTGCACACGCCTATCGCTTCGCAGAAGTTTTTCAAAGCTTCCGCAGGCACGCCGCGCGCTCTCAAACCCGTTAAGGTGGGCATTCTCGGGTCGTCCCAACCCGTAACCGCGTTCGTTTCGACGAGTTTTTTAAGATAACGTTTGCTCATAACGGTGTTTGTGATGTTGAGCCTTGCAAACTCTATCTGTCTCGGTTTATGCTCTACGCCCGTGTTTTCCACAACCCAGTTGTAAAGGGGGCGGTGATCTTCGAACTCGAGCGTGCAAAGCGAATGGGTTACGCCCTGCATCGAGTCGCATATAGGATGCGCGAAGTCGTACATCGGGTAAATACACCATTTATCGCCCGTTCTATGATGCGTTGCGCGAAGCACCCTGTAAATAACGGGGTCTCTCAAGTTGATGTTGGGCGAAGCCATATCTATTTTTGCCCTTAAAACCTTTTCGCCGTCCTTGAATTTGCCCGCTCTCATTCCCTCGAAAAGTTCGAGGTTTTCCTCTATCGAACGATTGCGATAGGGGCTTTCGGTTCCGGGTTCCGTGAGCGTTCCGCGGGTTTTGCTTATCTCTTCCGCAGAAAGGTCGCACACGAACGCCTTGCCGTCTCTGATGAGCTTGACCGCTTTTTCGTAAATAACGTCGAAAAAGTCCGACGCGTAATGAATTTCATACCACTTAAAGCCCAGCCATTCGATATCGGCTTTAATCGCCTCGACGTATTCGGTTTTTTCCTTTGACGGGTTGGTATCGTCGAAGAAAAGGTTGCAAAGCCCGTCGTATTTCTGAGCCGTGCCGAAGTTTAAGCATAACGATTTTGCATGACCTATATGCAGAT
>JAJWOJ010000484.1 GCA_021635425.1 Clostridiales bacterium
CGTGTTGTAATTTATAATAAATTCTTTTTCGGTACGCTTTATTCTTAGTATAAACGAATTTTTTCTTCGACGTATGCCGCTAATTCCGAAATCGGGAGACGGATTTGTTCCATGGTGTCTCTGTCGCGGACGGTTACCGTGCCGTTTTCCAAAGTGTCGAAGTCGATCGTTACGCAGTACGGCGTGCCGATTTCGTCCTGACGGCGATATCTCTTGCCGATCGAACCCGCGTCGTCGTAAGTACACATGAAGTGACGGGAAAGTTCTTTATAAACCTCTCTCGCTTTGTCGCCGAGCTCCTTTTTCTGAAGGGGAAGGACGGCAACTTTGTAAGCCGCAAGAGCGGGGTGGAAGTGCATAACCACTCTCGTTTCGCCGCCTTCGAGCGTTTCTTCGTCGTATGCTTCGGATAAAACGGCGAGCATGAGCCTGTCCGCGCCGATAGAATATTCGATAACGTAAGGAATATATTTTTCGCCCGTGATCGGGTCGACGTACTGCATGTTTTTGCCCGAATATTCCTGATGGCGGGAAAGGTCGTAATCCGTTCTGTTGTGAATTCCGTTAAGCTCCGACCAGCCGATGGGGAAGAGGTACTGAATGTCGCAAGCGCATTTTGCATAGTGCGCGAGTTTTTCGTGATCCTTGAATCTTAAATGTTCGGGCGCGAAATTGAGGGAAACAAGGAAATCGAACGCCGCTTTTTTGAATTTTTCGTAGTATTCGATATCCGTTCCTTCCTTACAGAACCACTGATGTTCCATCTGCTCGAACTCTATCGTTCTGAAAATGAAGTTTCCGGGCGTGATTTCGTTTCTGAACGCCTTGCCGATCTGAGCAATGCCGAAAGGAACTTTGGCTCTCGTCGAACGCTGAACGTTCTGGAAGTTTACGAACTCGCCCTGAGCCGTTTCGGGGCGGAGATAAATTTTATTCTGACTGTCCTCCGTAACCCCTCTCGACGTTTCGAACATAAGGTTGAAGTTTCTTATCGGCGTCCAGTTGAACTTTCCGCAGATAGGGCATTTGATTTTATGTTCGTCGATGTAGGCTTGCATTTCTTCCTGAGTCATCGCGTCAACGTCCACGGTGCCTTTGGAGAAGTTTTCGATAAGGTTATCCGCACGCTGACGGGTTTTGCACTCCTTGCAGTCCATTTTCGGGTCGGAAAAACTTGCGGTGTGACCCGAAGCTTCCCAAACTCTGCTGTTCATGAGGATCGCCGCGTCTACCCCGTAAGAATTTTCGCTTTCCTGCACGAATTTTTTCCACCACGCGCGCTTGATGTTGTTCTTTATTTCCACGCCGACGGGACCGTAATCCCAGGTGTTGCCCATTCCGCCGTAAATATCGCTGCCGGGGAAAATTATTCCTCTCGCTTTGCAGAGATTTACGAGTTTGTCCATCGTGACGGCTCTTTTTTCTTCCATGATAATACCTCTTTGGTTCTTTGCGGGCTTTGCTTTAACGTGGTTTCGTAAAGCCGCCCGAAAGGGTTGATTTGTATTTATTTTATGCTTTTCGGGCTTCAAAGTCAAGCATATTCGCCGAAGTTATTCCGATTATAAATACATTTAATAAAAAACCTTGATAAAACCCTTTTAAACCGCTTTTAAATTTCATAATATTGTGGTAAAATTACATTATATTACAT
>JAJWOJ010000047.1 GCA_021635425.1 Clostridiales bacterium
GCCTTAGGAATCGGGAAAACCGTGCCGACTTTCAAAGAATATTCAGCCGCCGCTTTCGTGAGTATTACGGGAACAAATTCCGCGGGGCGTTCGCCCAAATCGCGAACGGTATCGGCAGTTTTATCAGACGACGAAAGATTCAACGTTGCCGTAAAACTCATCTCACGCGACATCGCGTTTATGTACGCCGAAAAGGAAAGATTGCTTTTCAGATTGTTTTCGGAAAGCGTATAGGTATAATACGTCCAACCGTCTTTCTTTTCGCTTGTTTTACCGATTTCCTTTCCGTCAAGGTTCAGGTTCAGATAGCCTATCGCAGAAGAGAACCCGAACGTCATATAGTACTTGCCGCCAGATTTTTCCACGGTAACGGGATTTGTAAAATTATCCGCACCCATCTTCAAATCGAGATTTACGGGTACGGTATACGTTCCGTCCCCGCCGCTTATCACCTGCTCGCTTGCAGCATAAGCAACAGAAAACGATTGAAACAATCCGCAAAGGATAAGTGCAAATACCGCTATACCCACAGCAAAGATTTTTTTGAATTTTACCATACTTCATTTCCCTCGCTGCCTGTAAACACCGCGACAAGAACGGTATCTTCCGTGAACTTATAGGTCGATAAGTCGATTACAGTCCTGCTTTCATCGCCCTGAACAAACCAACCCTTAAACGTATAACCCGTTTTTGCTACGACCGTTCTATTCGATTCAAGACCGTTTCCTTCTATTACGGATTCGTTTCTTATAACAGAAGCGGAATATGCAGTGTTGATTGAATATTTTACGGTAAGCATTTTTTTGTATACGGCGTTAATCGTAAAATAATCGCTATCATCGGTAACTTCGTTCAGATAAATTTTTCCGTTTTTAACGCCATCGCCCGAGAAACCGCCCGTCCATCCGGCGAGAACGTATCCTGCAGGCGCATAAACTTTGTACACGGACAAATCGATAACATAATAACCGCTTGAAGAATCCCTGAAATAATGTTTTACTCTATCGTCGTTTCCTTCCGATTTTGCGGTAACGGAAATACCTCCGTCCCATATCGCATACAACGTTACGTTCTGTGAATTATACCTGCTTATAAAATTGTCTATGCCGTTTTTAACGACGTCTTTGGACGTTGCGTTTCTGCCGACATACTGCGTCCAACCGAACAGAATATCGTTCCCTTCGAATTCCTTTTCGTTAAGCGTGTTGATGTTGTTGCTCAGATTGTATGTTACCGTCCGCTCTAAAAGCCCGTCAGAAAAAGGATGATCCTTATCCGTAACAAACGTGATCGTAACGTCGCAGTTATCCGATAAAACGTTGACGACTTGTCCGAACGAATAAGACGTTCCGTTTATCGCAAAACCGAAACCGACGTAAAACTCGCCCGCCTCGTTAAACTTCAAAGAATACTCATATTCGCCTTTATTAAGCGTATAAGTTCTGCTCGCATAAAAACTGTTGTCGGTTTTACCGCCGATTCTGTGCTTAACGCTTACGTACGGCTTTGCTATTTCGCTGCCGTTATCGCTGTAAAGTCGCGGAATGCTCATCGTATACAAAGTGTTTGCAAAATACGAATTATATTTAAGCATATCCGTAGTTTTTTCACCCGAAAAACCTACGCCGTAAATATAATTGCTGTTGAATTTGTTTCCGAAATACGAAAATTCAAGCGATAAGGTAAACCAGGAATAATTTTCCATATAGCCCTTTATTTCTTTAATCACAGAATCCATATCGCCGTTTGCCATATCACGCGAAATTGTCGTACTACGATTGTTTTTATCCACTAAAAAGGCGGAAAATCCTGTCAGATTCATCCGGGAAGGAGCGTCGCCACCGATAATCATTTCAAAAGATCTCGAAAGTTTTTCGTCGCAGTTATCTTTAGTTAAATATACCGACTCGCTTGCTTTGACGTCTTTTATTTTTCCGTACTCGTCGTATTTAACGTCGCCCTCGTCCATAATTTCACCGTTATCGGACTCGATACGATACGTTTCCTTTTGCGAAGTAACGTATCTGAACCGGACAAATTCCGTTTCCCCGTATACGTTTACGAGTTCGTAACACACGTAAGTTTCATATGCGGACGCCGTAAAATCTTTTTTCTGATGCCCGATATACGTCAAAGAATAAACGCCGTTCATATTCGTGAAAATTCCGACGTGAAGCGGGTTTATGCACGATTCGTCGTCATACCAACTGCTTTTAAAGCGCACGTTTTTCACGCCCGTCCACGAGTAAGTAAGCGTCGGCAATTCCACCGATGCGCCTTCTTTGTCTATCGTATCGGAAACGTATGCGTCGGCATCCTCCGACCATTTCCAATCGTGATTCTCATCAGTGATCCGATAATCCGGATTGCCTTTCTTAACAATTTCCACGATTGCCGTTTGCGTGATACCGTCATCATCCGTAGAGACGAATACGATCGCGCAATCGGAAGAGAACGTAAACGCTTTGTTTACCGTAATTTCTTGTGAAAAATCGATTTTATCGCCGCTTAAAGCAAAGCCTTTGTATCGAACGGTCGAAAAATCGGTATCATTGGATACTTTCTCGCGATAAATATCTTCGAGCCTTAAAACATCTCCCTGATTAACGGTTTTCCCGAGCCTGAATTTCGACGATTCACGCATTCCGTTCGCGCCGAACGTCTGCACGGACATAGAATCGTAGTATAATTCTTCCCCGTTCTTTCTGCTTGTTTCTGCATCATAGCCGTATATATTTGTCTGAATATCGAAACGGGCTATCTCATATCTTGCTTCGGATACGTTTTTCGAGTTTGTTTCGTCGGTAGGTCTAAAAGTGATTTTACTGCTATACACTTTTCTTGCGGAATACGGCGCGTTTGCATCGGTTGCCGAATACCAGAAATTTATCATCTTTGTTGACAATCCGTTTTTTAAAGTCTCGTCATAAGTCAGGTTTTTATCGTTAAGATCGGAATAGTTTCCGGGATAAAAACTGCCTGACGTTTCAAACGCATAACTATCGCCCGAAAGTTCTTTATAATCGACGTTTTCGTCGGATAGTTTTATGATATGGTCGTAATCCATATACAAAATCTGCAAACCCGAACCCATACCGCCTGCGACTTCCATAAATCCCGAAACGGAATACATAATTCCGAATTCGCGCTTGAAGTTTGTTCCGAGATCGATAACCGAATATATCTTATAGTCGTCCGTATGAAATTCCACCGAATAATCCACGTATTTCTTCGCTTTGTACGTTTCGGGATAATAATTCGATTCCACTTCCCCGTCAAACCCCGTCGTGTCAAGCTCGAAACAATACTGATTCGGCATAAAAGACATCATTCTGTAAAACAGATTTTGATAATAAGGCTCTTCGAGTTTTCCGAGCGTGAATTGAACAAGCCCCGCATAAGGCGTAAACGGCTTAATCAATTTATATTTCCCGTTTTCCGCTTTCAGGTAAGAAAACACGGAATTGAAACCGTCGCCCATAGACGATTTGTTTTCTATTGTTTTGTTATAACTTCTTACAAGATAATATCCGTCCTCAAGCGGAACGCTTGTATCGACGTAAGGCGTTTTAAAACCTATCAGTCTTGTTATTCTGAATTCGACGGTATAAGTTGTGGTCGTACCGTATCTTTCCTCATCGGAAAGACCTTCCGCATTCCAGTTGGTCGTTTCGATATCGAGATATACGGGGTTTGATAAGTCCGTATCCGTTATGCGGATGTATATCGTTTTTACCGTATCCGAAAGCGAATTTACGCTTTCTTTTATATAAACGCTTGACGGATTTTTAGTGGCGTTTACCGTTACTTTATAGGAATCGGCAAGCGCGCCGTAAGGCTCCGGATCAATGCAGTCGTATTCGATTTTAAGCAATAAATCGTTATCCGATTTTTCAATATATGTATTTTCAACCGAAATATTTTCGGGAAATTTTTTATACCCGCCGAACTCAGCCGCGGTTTGTCCCTCTTTAATGGTATCTTCGAGAATTTTCGCTTCGAAATCGATATCGTACGTTCCGCTTACCGTCATGTCTTCTTTCAGCCACTTTGCATACAGCGTTACGTCGCTCATTGTCATAAGAAGCAGGTTATCCTGATATTGCGTATGATATTCCTTATCGAAAAACCAACCGCCGAAAACATAGCCGACTTTCTGCGGCGAAGGTAAAACGGGGATGCTTTTTGCCGTGTACGTTAAATCTTCCAAAGGCGCGTCAAGCCCTTCGGAAGAAAAAGAGATTTTATATTCCGTATCGCCATACGCTTCTTTAATAACGTCCTGCGGCGTCTTCACGTCGGTTTTACCGCAAGCGGGAAATGCGGCAAGACTTACGGCGCACAATATAAATATAATAACTTTAGAAAATAGCTTTTTCATTGCACCCTCTATAAAAGCGGAATCGTATACGCCCGTTTTCACGGGCGTATACCGCTTTTTGTGTTTTTACGGATTTTACAGATAAAAATCTTCGTGATCTTCAAGCGTACTCATAAAGGTGTTTTCCGAATTCGCTCTGCCGTTGAACCAGCCTTCTTCAAAGAGCGAAGAATCCTGATTCTTGATTTTTTCCGCGTCCATCCAGATATCGAACGAACAATTGTTATACACTGCGTAATGCGTTTCTTCCATATCGGTGAAAGCATTTGTATGAATCTTAGAAAAGATACCGAAAGAAATATAGTTGAAAGCATTTCCGAGATAATATACGGAACCTTCCATCACTTCATAGCGATAAACGTAATGCTGCTTTGCCGCGAAATCGTCGCTCCACTCGCCCCATTCGTATGCTTTGCCGCGAAGCGAATAACCGATCCCCATATGTCCGCTTGCGTCGTTGAATCCGCCTGCCGTAGCAATATAACGAACATCGTAAATCGTAATCACGTCATCGTTTCCTTTATTATCTTTCATCGTTTTGGTTTCGGTATTTTTAACATACTGCATAATACCGTAATACTCGCCCGACATGCTCTCCACGAAGAAATACTCACCGGCTTTCGCCGCCGCCGTCAGCTTTCTCGGATTATCCTCATTGCCTTCCGATCCCGTTGCCGTAAACATAAAGATACCTTTCGTTTTGAAAGCATACGGCTCGATATTTTTCATATTTGCAAGGGGCAGTACGAATTTAATACCGCTCTTTTTGACGTTTTCGTTTACGGTAATCGTCTCTCCGTTTACAACGCACCCCGCGTTTTCAAACGCTCTCGTTTTAATTTCTTCAAGACCGCCGTCCGAAACGATGAATTTCGTAAGGTTGGACGTATTTGCGAATGCTCTCACCCCGATGCTTACCACTTGCGCACTGAGGTAAACTTCCGAAATATAGTTATTGTCTTTGAAAGCTTCGTCTGCGATGATAACTTTGTATGTCTTTACTGCATCATCGTCAAAACTGACACAAATTCTGTAAACTCCGCCAAGATCGTATGCCGTATCTTTATCAAATCCCGTTACGGTAATCGTTTTGGTTGCGTCGTCTTTCGTGTAAGTTACGCCGAGAATATTTCTCGTATAGTTTACTCTGAGATATAAGTTATGATCCAACTTTCCGGGGGTGTAAGGCTTGCCGAGCTCGGTAATCTCATAAGAATAACTTCCGTCGTTGATTCCGATAGCGTTAAGAATTTCATCAATCGTTAAAGTTCCCGCCGATTTTTTACCCGTTATGGAATAAGTCCTCTTCGTCGAGGAATCTCTTGTATCCTCACCCACTATATGAATAATAACTGCTTTTCTTTTTGCAATCGTTCCGATACAAACAACCTTTTCGATCGTAGTGCCGTCGCTTTCGGTAAGTTCGGTATAAGGCGTTCTGCCCTGCGTGAAGGCGTATTCGCTGATTCCTTTTGGCATAGAAGCGACGTTCAGATAAACATATCCGAAATCGTTTGACGTAAGCCCGCTGAATACGGAATAAGAATCGATCGCCGATTTTTCATCGGGGGCTTGCACTCTCTGCATATCGGTAAGCATGTAACCCGTATAATAGGAAAGTTCATATGTTTCGTTGTTTTCGTCCGACGCATAAGAAATTGCCTTGAACGTGGACGGAAGAGAAATATATTTAACGTTCAGACCTTTGAACGCTCCGACAGATACGGCTTCAACGCCCTCCGCAACGGTAAGAGTTTCATCGGCGACTTTATTTTGATAAGTACAAACCAGCGTTTTATAAGTCGCTTCGCCGACAACTCGATTTCTGAAAAGTTCGCCTTCCTCGTAATAATATTCGCTACCCTCTGCAAATTTGAGATTGGACGGAACGGTAACGAGCGTATTAACGCTTGCAGGTATATTTAAGGCAAACGGGAACGCGCTCTTTCCTCTGTAATAACCGACCATTCCTTCCATATAATCGCCCCAGAGCGAATCGATAATAATTTCAAGTCCTTCCGGAAGTTCAAGAGACTTCAGGTTTTTCATGTTCCAGAACGATTTTTCAAGCACTTTAAGGCTTGCGGGTAATTTGACGGTTTCGAGTTTCGTGCAAGCCTGAAATCTGTTGATATATTGAATGCCGTCTGCAAAATACGCATAGACCGCAGAATCGCACTGATCGGTGGTTGCCGTATACATTCCCGCCGAAACGGAGAAATCCGCCGTAACCACGTTGCAACCTTTAACGCCGTCAATCGTTACGTTTTTAGACAGGAAAGAAATCGCGGGGAATCTCTTGATATTCTGCCATTCTTCCGAATTTGTAGACTTATAATCGAAACCGACGACGGCATAATCGTTTGCCGTACCTTCGATCCTCTGATATGTAAGATAGGGCGATTTCCACATAACCTTGATAGCCGTATTTTTCGTAATGACGAGCGATGTGAAATCAACAACGTTTCCGTCCTCGTCCACATAAGACAGATCTTCTTTATCCATATAATAAGGAACGAAATCTTCATATTCCTTATCGGGGGCTTTCATTGTCGAATTGATTCCGACCTGAACGCTCTTTAAGGTTTCATAACCGTTATCGAACGTAACCGTAGCGCAGTAACGAGCATAAAGGTTGTCCGTATCCTGCGTGCTGTACTTCGTTCCGTAAGCGGCGTCGATATACCAACCGTCGAACGTAAGGTTTTTGCTTGTCGCGTCCTCCGTGTATTCTGTTGTCTTTCCCGCAAGTTCTTCGAGCTTTATATCGGTAGCGGCTTCGCCGTTAACGGAAATGCCGACGTGAACAGGCGCAAAATACGCGTATACCGTAAGATTTTCTTTTACTTCGGTATCACCCGTAAACTCTGTACCCTCGTCGAAGGTCGAAGTGGTATACCAACCGCGGAATTCATAAAATTCCTTTTCCGGATCGGCAGGCATAGTCACCTTACCGTTCACCACGTCCACCGTTTGCGTTTTGCCTTCAACGGTAAACGTAACCGACAGATCCTTGCTTCCGCACGCTGTAAGCGCGCAGACACCGACAAGAAGCATCACAAGACACATAATAGCACCGATGACGTTCTTTCTGATTTTTGTCATTTTGAATGACCTCCTAAAAAAATTTTTTATTGTATGTTCACTCGCTTTCGCGGGAAAAACATCTGATTAAATATCGTATCTCGCCAAAATCTCCGACGGGGACTCGGTGAGAACGAACAAATAAGGAATGAGCGATATGAAAGTCATCAGAACCGCTCCTACGGCAAAACTTGCCGCCGCAAGCCCTATAAAGCCCGCAAACGCTACGTTCATAATCGCGTATCTGACAGCAACGAGCGCAACCGTTACCACCGAGAACACAAAGAAACTTAAAACGTTGTGAACAACCGCGGTGACGCACTCTTTGAACAAAAGATTGCCTTTGTTTACGCCGATTGCACGATAAATTCCGTACTCTTTACTGTTTTTGATACTTGCCGACTTCTCTATGAAGAAATAGATGATGAGAAACAGGACGATAACGAGAAGATAGAGATACAGCCCGCTTGCCGCGTCTTGTCTTTCTTCTTCATTCTCCTGTTCATACGCCGCGCCGACGTTCACAGCCGTTACGCCCAACTCCCTTAAATCAGATTTAAGCGAAGCAAGTTGCTCTGCACTTTCCGTCGTTATCTCGAAATAATACTGTGAACCCGTGGACGAAAGCGCGTCGAGGTTTGGCGATATGTAAACGAAAATATTACGAAGAACGTTTTTGTTGACGTAAACCCGAATGTCCGTATCCATGACATCGCGCGTGATTTCGAACTGCTCAACATAAACTTTACTGCCCGTTACCTGTATTGCGTAAGGCGTATTTTTCAAACGAGAGTTCGTTTTGTTGACTTCAAAGTCTGCCTGCGTGGTATCGGTCATCATTTTATAGAGCGAATTTCTGTTGATTTCCACTCTTACTTTATCGTTTGCGATCTCGCCGTCGTACAGCAGGATCTCCGCCGTAAACGAAGCCGAACCGTAAGTATCTTTGAAAAAGATCTCTTCCCCGTCCGAGAAACCGATTTTGTTATACACACCGAGAAAATTGACGTAATCTTCTTTGTTCAGATAAATGATTTTATCGTCGCCGCCCGTGATACCCGTAATCGGATATTCGCCGTCAAAGGTCATCAGCGTGATTGCTTTATCCGTATTCAATTCTTTCATACGGAATTCTCTTTTGAGTTCTTCCGCCATTTTGCGGGAAACAATCGCTTCGCCTTTTTCGGGAAGTCTGCCGTATTCTACGGCAATTTCGTCGCCTTCTTCGATTGCTTTGGGCGTATATTTGACTTCTATACCCGAAAGACTTGCAAGTCCGCCGTATGAGAAACTTCCCGTTCTCATTTCGGTATCGAAGAAATCAATGCTCTTGTAGTGAGTTTCGTCCGTTTTCCTGAGTACCGAATAAGAGTTCAGATTTGTATAAACGGTATTTTTCCCGAGCGTTTTGTTTTCGGTAACTGCCGAGAGCGCCTCAAACGCAGAGAACGAGAAAAACGTCGTTACCACGGCAAGCGCGAGAATAAATATCTGCTTGAATACGTTACCGACCGAATATGCCTTTTCGCCGCCCGCGTTATTACGCTTGAAAATCGTCTTTAAGGTAAACAGTCTGCCGTTTCGCTTTGCCGTACTCTTGGTAAATGTGGTCAGAACGCCGTGCGTTTCGTTCCCCTCTTTTATATTGTCGTAAGTCGCGGGCGCAAGGTCGGTTTCTTCTATTTCGCCGTCCTCAACAAGCTCGCCGTCTACGATTTTGATATGGCTGTCGGCATACTTTTTGATAAGCGAAACCTCGTGCGTTACGATAACCACAAGTTGGGTTTTGGATATTTCCTTTAATATATCCATAACCTTCATCGTGTTTTCCGCGTCAAGGTTGCCCGTCGGCTCGTCGGCAAGGATAACGTCGCTACCTTTTACGATTGCACGGGCGATTGCGACTCTTTGTTGCTGTCCGCCCGAAAGCGCGTCGCCGAGTTTGTTTTTGAAACGCTCCATATCGACGAGCTTCAACGCTTCCTCGGTGCGGCGGGCGATTTCTTTTTCGTCCTTGAACCCCGCGATAATCATCTGATTTCTGAGGATTTCCGCTATCGTATAGCCTTTTTCAAGATAGTAGTTTTGGAAAATGAAGCCGATTTTCGCGTTGCGGATGCGATCGGTTTTGCCGCTCGTACATTCGCCGTCGATATAAACCTTACCGCTGTCGGCTTTTTCAAGTCCGCCGATAATATTGAGAAGGGTTGTTTTACCGCTTCCCGATTTACCGAAGATACACACAAGCCCACTACCCGGAAGTTCAAACGATACGCCTTTTAATACCTTGTTTGCGTTGCGGGAGTGTCGGTTAAACGTTTTTACGATGTTTTCTACTTTAATTTTAGACATATTAACCTTTCGACCCCCTTCGGAGTGATTTTCTGATACTCTGTCCCGCTATCGCGCGGTTAAAGCCGAACGCGACGAACTCGACGATTATGAGCAGCATTATTTCTATAAAGAAGTAGTTGCCCGCCGAAATAAATGCGATTCCGCCTCCCGGTATCACCGCCGCAATCAAACTTACGAGCGGCAAAAATACGATTGTCGGCAGGAATATGAGCGCCATCTGAATGTACAAAGAACGCGACGAAATTTTGCTTGAAATGCCGAGCGTTCTGTAAACCGCAAAGTCGGTTTGGAAAACCTTTACGCTTCTGCCGAAAATCACGGATATGAGCGCGCCAAACAAAAGGCAGATTGCAATCAGCGCGATATAGTAGATTACGTTCATCGCGTAAACGTCGCCCGCGCTTTG
>JAJWOJ010000485.1 GCA_021635425.1 Clostridiales bacterium
GATATACATTATTATATATAATAGCGCAAAGTACAATTATTTTAAAAGCCCTAACGCGTAAACGGCTTCGCAAACGCCGTCTATATCCGATTTCGTGACGTATTTCGCAAGTTTTTTGACGCTTTCGGGCGCGTGCGCTATCGCAACGCCGAAATTAACGGCTTTAAACATGGCAAGGTCGTTCTCGCTGTCGCCGAAACAATAGGTGTTTTTAAGCGGAATTCCGAGATAATCGCAAACCTTTTTTACCATTTCGTCCTTGCCGTGACCTTTGTTCATACACTCGATATAATGATCGAGTTCGACGACGAAAAACTGCTCTTTAAGGTATTTGACGACGTCTTCGTCGATAGGCACAAATCCGCCTTTGCCGTCGTCAAACTTAATGGTCGAAAATTTCGAAAGAGGATATTCCTTTACGTTACGAAGGAAATTCATATCGTCCTTTTCCTCGCCCAGATACTTTGGGAGCGTGCCGCGATACTTATAAAATCCGTTCACTCCCTCGAAAACCGTTTGCCGCAGGTATTTTTCGGGCATGTTAAGTAAATAATCTATCTGTTCGCGGGAAAAATCTTTGCGGTAAATCTCCTTGCCGAAAACTTCCGCCGTACAACCGCCGAAAGTGAGCGCGTCGAAAGGAATGTCTTTTATAAGCGAAAAATCGGTGTTTCCGCGGCTTCTCCCCGAAGCGTAGACGAGAATATATCCCGCGTCGTGAAGTTTTTTAAGCGTTTCGATCGTTTTTTCGCCGTACTTCCCGAACCAGAGAGTTCCGTCGAAATCGAAAAATAACGCCTTTTTATCTTTAAATTCGTTCATAGCTTCTACATAATATATTTTTTCGCCGCGCATGTCAACAAATTTGCCGCATATGTCGGCACATTTGCCCCGCCGCCTCGGTTTTGAGCATTTTGCGCTTAACACTATATAATTGTCGCTCCAAAAGTTTCACCGAATCTTAACAGAAAAGGTATTGACAAACGAAAAGAACGGTGTTATAATATTGGCAGTTAAAGAGTTAGAGTGCTAACAGATAAGAACTGTGAGTGCTAACCGCGAGACAAAAAAAGTGCATATAAAAGAGTACATATATAAGGAGATAAATATTATGAGAAACTATTTAGTAAAAAGAAACAATGAAGGTAATGATTTGGACTTTTTGGACGACGCGTTCAACAGCTTCTTCAAACCGATGTTTTATGAAGAGAAATTCAACACTATGAAAACGGATATAAAGGAAACCGAAACGGGTTACGTTATGGATATCGAAGTTCCCGGGTTCGACAAAAAGGACGTAAACATTTCTTTGAAAGACGGATATCTTACGATAACCGCCGAGAAAAAGGAATCGGAAGAAGACAAGAAGCATAACTACCTTAGAAAAGAACGTTCCACTTCTTTATCAAGAAGTTATTACGTCGGCGACGTTGCAAAAGAATCCGTCAAAGCTAAATACGACAACGGCGTTTTAACAATCGAAATCCCCAAAGAAGAGCCTAAAAAAGAACTCACACACAACATCGAAATCGAATAATCGATGTAAAAACAGCGGTCTATAAGTCGATTAACTCGCGATTATAACCGTAAACATATTATACGCGGGCTGCCGAAATTCGGCAGCCCGCGTAT
>JAJWOJ010000048.1:0-8155 GCA_021635425.1 Clostridiales bacterium
CAGTTATATAAATTTAGTATAATACTATATGAATGCGGATATAGAAGCAACGCGATTCAGAGGCGAAGCGGAAAGCCTGCGGGCAGAGCGGAAAACAGGAATCGCAAGGGCGTTTCGATTCAACATTTTTTACTTAAAGGAGGGCTAAAAATGGCTCATTTACAGGAGGCGGCGGTTAAGCGGATTAACGAAATCTGCAACAGATATAAAGACGAAAAGACCCCGCTCATGATGATTCTGAGCGACATCCAGAAGGAATACGGTTATATTCCTCTCGAAGTTCAGGAGCTTGTTTCCGAAAAGACGGGGATTTCCGTTGCGGAAATTTACGGCGTGGTAACTTTCTATTCCTTTTTCTCGCTTCAACCGAAGGGGAAATACGTTATCGGTTGCTGCCTCGGTACGGCGTGCTACGTCAAAGGCGCTCAGCAGGTTGTCGACAAATTTTCCGACATGCTCAAAATCAAACCGGGCGAAACGAGCGAAGACGGACTTTTCACTCTCGACGCGCTTCGTTGCATAGGCGCGTGCGGTATTGCTCCCGCTGTTTCGATAAACGGCAAAGTTTATCCGAAAATGACGGTTGACGCCGTTCCCGCGGTTATCGAAGAGTACAGAAAACTTGGAGGCGGACTGTAATGAAGATAAGAAATATTGAAGAATTGAACTCCGCAACGGAGAGATGCTCCAAATGCATGGACGCTAAATTTACGGGATCGGACGGCAGAAGACATATCGTTCTTTGCGGCGGTACGGGTTGTCTTTCTTCCCATTCGGCGGAAATAAAAGCCGAGTTCGAAAGGCTTATAGCGGAGAAAAATCTCGGCGACAAAGTTACCGTCAATCAGGTAGGTTGTTTCGGATTCTGCTCGCAGGGACCTTTCGTTAAAATTTATCCCGAAGATACGCTTTACAGAATGGTTAAGCTCGACGACGTTCTCGAAATCGTCGAAAAGGATATCGAGGGCGGAGAAATCGTCGACAGACTTTTATACGTTGACCCCGTCACCGAAAAGAAAGTTTCCAAGCAGGACGAAATAACCTTCTATAAAAAACAGGTTCGTATCGCTTTGCACGGCTGCGGATCGATCAATCCCGAAAATATCGACGAAGCACTCGGCGCGGGTGCGTTCCGCGGGCTTAGCAACGCTCTTAAAAAAGACAGAGCGGACGTTATTAAGGATATACTCGATTCGGGGCTTCGCGGCAGAGGCGGCGGCGGTTTCCCGACGGGAAGAAAATGGCAGTTCGCATACGCTCAGCCCGACGGGGAGAAATACGTTGTCTGCAACGGCGACGAGGGCGACCCGGGCGCGTTCATGGACAGATCCATTCTCGAAGGTAATCCCCTTGCGGTTATCGAGGGTATGATGATCGCGGGTTACGCAATCGGCGCCGAGAACGGTTATTTCTACGTAAGAGCGGAATACCCCATTGCCGTCAACAGACTTAAAATAGCTATCAAACAGGCGGAAGATTTAGGGCTTATCGGAGATAACATTCTCGGAACGGGCTTTAACTTCCACGTACATATTCGTCTCGGCGCGGGCGCGTTCGTCTGCGGCGAAGAGACCGCGCTTTTAAACTCCATCGAAGGTCAGCGCGGTATGCCGAGACCCCGTCCCCCGTTCCCCGCGGTTAAGGGTTTGTGGCAATGCCCCACGATCGTCAACAACGTCGAAACTCTCGCGTGCGTTCCTTACATCATGAGAGAGGGCGTTGAGGCGTTCGCTAAACACGGAACGGAAAAATCCAAAGGCACGAAGGTTTTCGCGCTCGGCGGAAAAATCAATAACGTAGGTCTTGTGGAAGTCCCCATGGGAACAACTCTCCGCGAGCTTATTTACGATATCGGCGGCGGAATTCCTCACGGAAAGAAATTCAAAGCCATTCAGACGGGCGGACCGTCCGGCGGATGCCTCACCGAAGCCGACCTCGACGCGGAAATCGATTTCGATAACCTCGTTGCGAAAGGTTCGATGATGGGTTCGGGCGGAGCCATCGTCATGGACGAAGACAACTGCATGGTAGACGTTGCGAAATTCTATATGGAATTCATTTACGACGAATCGTGCGGAAAATGTTCTCCCTGCCGTATCGGAACAAAGAGAATGCTCGAGCTTTTAACCAAAATCGTCGACGGAAAGGCTACCATGGACGACCTTGACGCTTTGGAAAAGCTTGCCGCGAACGTAAGAAGCAATTCGCTTTGCGCGCTCGGTCAGACGGCTCCCAACCCCATTTTGTCCACGCTCGCTCATTTCAGAAACGAATACGTCGCGCATATCGTGGAAAAACGTTGCCCCGCGCACGTCTGTAAGCACCTTATGGTGTATTCCATCGATCCCGATAAGTGCAAAAAGTGTAGTCTTTGCTCAAAGAAATGCCCCGTTGACGCTATTCACGGCGTCGTCGGTAAAGAACCGTACGTTATCGATACGACGAAGTGTATCAAGTGCGGAATGTGTATCGCGTCGTGCAAGTTCGGCGCGGTTGAGAAAAAGTAAGCGGAGGACGATTATAAATGGCTAAAGTTAATATTAAAATCGAAGGAGTTCCTTACGAAGTCGAAGCGGGTATGACCATACTCGAAGCCGCAAAAGCTTGCGGATACGAAATCCCCTCCCTCTGCGCTTTCAATCACGGCGAATGCTCTAAAGGTTCGTGCAGAGTATGCCTTGTCGAGGCTACGGGCGCGAGAGGTCTCGTCGCTTCGTGCGTATATCCCGTAAACGAAGGAATGGAAATAACCATTTCTTCCCCCAAAGCCGTGGAGGCGAGAAGATGTTCCGTCGAACTTCTTCTTTCCAATCACAATAAAAATTGTCAGCAGTGCGATAAAAACGGCAAGTGCGAGCTTCTTCACGTCGCTCAGCTCGTCGGCGCGAGAGACGATATGTATCAGGGCGAAATGACCCCCGTTACGGTAGATGCTCTCACTCCGTCGGTAAAGAGAGACACTTCGAAGTGTATTCTTTGCGGAAGATGTATCGAAAGATGTAAAAACGCGCACGGGCTTTCCGTTCTCGGGTTTGAAAAGAGAGGATTCAAGACGATCGTCGCTCCCGCGGGCAACAGAAGTTTTGCAAATTCCCCCTGTATTCTTTGCGGACAGTGCGTAACCGTTTGTCCTACGGGCGCGCTCATGGAAGTTTCCGAAATAGAAAAAGTGGACGCGGCGATGAAAACGGGCAAATACGTAGTCGTTCAGACGGCTCCCGCGGTAAGAGCGGCTTTAGGCGAGGAATTCGGATATAAAATCGGCACTCCGGTAACGGGTAAAATGGTTGCGGCTCTTCGCCGTCTCGGATTCAAAAAGGTTTTCGACACCAATTTCGGCGCAGACCTCACCATTATGGAAGAAGCTACCGAGCTTTTGACGAGAGTTAAAGAAAAAGGCGTTCTTCCGATGATTACTTCCTGCTCTCCGGGCTGGGTAAACTATGCGGAATATTATTACGGCGACCTTCTTCCCCACCTTTCGAGCTGCAAATCGCCCCACGAAATGTTCGGCGCGATTTTGAAGAGCTATTATGCGGAGAAGAAAGGGCTTAAACCCGAAGACGTTTACGTCGTTTCGATTATGCCCTGCGTTGCCAAAAAATACGAAAAGGAAAGACCCGAACTCGTTACCGACGGCTTAAAGGACGTAGACGCCGTTTTAACGACGAGGGAACTTGCCAAACTTATCAAACGTTCGGGAATAATTTTCAACAGACTTCCCGACGAAGATTTCGATTACGATATAGTAGGCGATTACACCGGCGCGGGCGTTATCTTCGGCGCGACGGGCGGCGTTATGGAAGCGGCGCTTCGTACCGCGGCGTATAAGCTCACGGGTAAAGAACTCGAGAACGTCGAACTTAAAGAGGTGAGAGGTCTTGAAGGAATCAAAGAGGCTTCTTACAATCTCGGCGGCGTTGAAGTTAAAGTTGCCGTCGCTTCGGGCATGAAGAACGCGAAAGTTCTTCTCGACGAAATCAGAGAAGGCAAGAGCGAATATCAGTTCATCGAAATCATGGGTTGCCCCGGCGGATGTGTTGCGGGCGGCGGTCAGCCGTTCGTTAAGCCCTGCTTCCTTCCGAACGAAGAGGACAATATCCTCGATACTTACAAGGAAAAGAGAGCAAACGCTCTTTACTCGGAAGACGAGGGCAGACCTTTAAGAGTTTCGCACAAGAACCCGCAGATCATCGAGCTTTACGAAAAGTTCCTCGGCGAACCCAACTCGCACAAAGCTCACGAGCTTCTGCACACTTCTTACTGCGCGAAAGAAAGATTCAAAGACTGATTTTTATAAAAAGTTGATTTTTGCGGGCGGAAATTTTCCGCCCGCCTTTTCGTTTTTTTTTAAGCCGATGATTGCATAAAACCGCCGTTAATCGGCTTATAGGCGGATTTTTAAAAAAATGAAGCGATATTCGGCATTCGACCGTTTTATAAATCGGCTGTCAATCGCTTTATGAAAACAAATATTGAGGGCATGCGTTTATCGATTTTGCTTGATTTTTGAGGGAAAATATACTATACTATATACGTATAAAATAAATATGTAATGAAAGCATTCATTATTTGAAGAAAACAAATTTCGAGGATTCAAATGAAAAAATTTAAAAATGCGATATGTGCGTTTGTTTCCACGCTTCTGATTGTATTGTCGATGTTCGGATTTGCGGCGTGCGACCTTTTCGATGAAGGGGAAACCGCTTCTGATAGCTTATCCGCCGGCGAAATAACCGCTTCGGACGATTCGGTCGATCGTGACAGCGAGTCCGAAATGACGAGCGAATCCGAAAGAGGCTCGGAAAGCGCAAGCGAAAGGGAGGATTTGTTCCCGAGCGACGAACACGATTATAAGGTTACGGTTGTAAAAGCCCCGTCCAAAACCAAAAAGGGGTTTGCAAAAGCGGAATGTAAGGATTGCGACGAGTCAAAAAGCGCCGTTCTGCCAGAATACAGCTCGACTTATTACAAAGTGAGCGGGCTTGAAAACATGAAATGCAGCAGCGACGGGGAGTATGATGTTTATTACAGCATAACCGTTTACGGGAAAGACCTTGTTTTTTATGAGAAAATCAAAGCAGGGCATATTCTGAACGGTGTGACCATAGATGATTATGAAGTCGTTACCATTGGCGAAAAAATCCCCGCAGGCGTTACTATTTTCGGAAATGTCGAGATTACTTGCGACGAAAATGGCTCGGACGCTTATTTTGATTGCGAATTATGCGGACGGAGCTTCTTATTCAAAGTGAGAAAGGAGCATACGCCTGCTAGAGCGCTAAACGCCAGTCTGATGTATTATGAAGATTGCGAACTCGGCGGACAGTCCGAGGTGTTCGAATGCGCTGTTTGTGGAAAGGTTTCAAGAATAGACCTACCGCCACGCGATCATAACTTTGTGTATAGACTTAAAGAAAAAGAAAGCAAACTCTTTTTGGATAAATACTGTCCGATTTGCAAAATGAGAACCGTTTCCGAAGCGAAAAACGCTGTTGAAGAATCGTATGTTGCGCCGAAATGCAACGAGGACGGCTATATAACATACAAGGTTGAAGTTGACGGCAAGATTCTCAGAGCGAATATTGCCATTCCGAAAACAGGCATTCATAAGTTCAACGGCAAGGAAATTGATTACGACAACGGCGTTTTCTTTATCGAAGACGGCTTCGGTTACTTTAGAAATAAAACCGTTCCGTATTGCGATTTTGAAGGCGAACCTCAGAGTAGCGGTTATTTCGGTTGTTCCGATTGCGGTAAAACGGTTCTTGTTAAGGCAAAACGCCATTACATGCCGACGGACGCAAGCAAAATCACTTACACCAAAGAGGGTTACAAGGTTTATGTCTGCGAGGGATGCGGCAAGCAGATAACCGATAAGAGCTTTTGCTGAAATAAATAAAGATTTTAAACGGTTCGGGAGGAATCCCGAGCCGTTTTTGTATATGTACTGAAAATTAAAAAAGTTTTTATTAGCGGTTGATTTTATTTATATTACATGTTAAAATAAAAATACGAAAGATGGCGAATACCGCTTTGGCGGGAGGTAAAACATGAAATTTGTGCATTGCGCGGATATACATTTAGGCTCGAAAATCGCGGCGAAGCTTCCGCCCGAAAAGACGGAAGAGAGAAAAGCCGAGGTGAGAGCGGCCTTTAAAAACATGGTGGAAAAAGCCGCCGGCTACAGGGCGGAAGTTATCGTTCTTGCGGGCGACGTGTTCGATAGCGACCGACCATTAAAAAAGGATAAAGAGTTTTTTTACAGCGTGGTAAAGAACAATCCCGATATCGATTTCCTTTATCTTCGCGGAAATCACGACAATCTCGAATCTTACTCGGAAGACCTCGACAATCTGAAAACCTTCACGAGCGAGTGGAGCGGTTATAGCTACGGAAACGTGGAGTTTTACGGACTCGAAACCGCGGCGGAAAATTATTCGTCTATGTATTCGTCCTTAAAACTCGACCCCGACAAGATAAATATAGTAATTCTGCACGGGCAAAAGAGCGATTCTGTGGGCAAAGACAAGATAAATATCGCTAAATTAAAAAACAAGAATATAGATTATCTCGCTTTGGGGCATATTCATTCGGTGAACTTCGGCAGAATCGACGAAAGGGGAGTTTACGCTTACCCCGGCTGCTTAGAGGGGCGCGGGTTCGACGAGACGGGGGCGAAGGGTTTTATTCTCGTCGATACGGAAGGCGGAAAAATAAACGCGGGGTTTGTGGAGAACTCGGTGAGAAAAACCGACGAGTTCACCGTCGATATCTCCGCCGCGAACGACGTTTACGAGGCTTACAGAATAGTAAAAAGCAATATAAACGCGCAGAAATCGGATTTGTTGAGGATTGTTTTAAAAGGCGAAATATCTTTCGACGGCGAGGGGCTTAAAGGGGAAATCGAAAGGCTTTTGTCGGGCGAATATTATTTCGTTTCCGTGAAAGACGATACTTTGAGGAAATTCGACGCGGAAAAAATCGCGGGGGACAATTCGCTTAAAGGGGAGTTCATCCGCCTTGTTTTAGCCGACGAGACGATAGACGGCGAAAAGAAACAAAAGGTTATATCGGTCGGGCTGAAAGCTCTTTCCGACAGGGAGCTTGACATATGAAACTGAAAAAATTACACGTGGAAAACTACGGCGGGCTATGCGGACTCGATATGACTTTCGATACAGGCATAAACGAGGTTTTCGAAAGCAACGGCTACGGGAAAACCACCCTCGCCTCCTTTATCAAAGCCATGTTTTACGGGCTTGCGCCTTACCGCGCCAACGGCAAGGATTTTAACGACAGAAGAAAATATTATCCCTTTTCGGGCGGAAAGTTCGGCGGGAGCATAGAGTTCGGGTTTAACGGCGACGATTATCGCATCGAAAGATTTTTCGGCAAGAAAAGCGACGTCGAGGACGAGATGAAGGTTTATAAAAACGCCGTTTTGACGGACGATCTCGGGGCGGTTCCCGGGCTTAAAGTTTTCGGGTTGGACGAGGAATCGTTTTTGAGAACGCTGTTTATAACGTCCGAAATAACCGAAATTTCTTCGACGAGCGGGATAAACGGGCTTTTGGGCGATTTTGCGAGCGATAGTTTCGGCGGCGACTATGAAACCGCGCTTTCGAAACTCGAGGCGGCGCGGAAAAAATATAAGGCGGCGAAGGGTAACAACGATCTTATTTCCCAAACGCAGGCGGAAATAACCGACCTTAAAACAAAAATAGAGAACATAGAAAAGGAAGGAGAGGCTTTAGAGAGGTTTTATTCGGAGCTTAAAGAAGCGGAAGAAAACGAAAAACAACTCGGAAAAATTCTTAAAGACGCGTCCGGGAAAAACGTGGAGATCGAAAAATGGAAAACCTACGACAAAATGAGAGCGGACGCGGAAGAGAAGCGCGAAAGGCTTAAAAGTTTCTCCGAAAAATATCGTAACGGATTGCCCGAAAAAACGGAAATCGAAAGAGCGGAAAAGCTTGCTTTATATGCCGAAACGGCAAAGGCAAAGCGCGAGGCGATAAACTTTTCGGAAGATAAAAAATTGCGTTTACAGGCTTATACGCGGACTTTTGCAAACGGAGTGCCGCAGGATAGCGAGCTTTCGTCGGCGCAGAAACATATAGCGGAAACGTCGGCTTTAACGTCGGAATCGGAG
>JAJWOJ010000048.1:8165-10047 GCA_021635425.1 Clostridiales bacterium
GAATCGGAGCGGCTTAAAGCGGAAATCGCCGAAAGCGAAAAAAAGGTAAATCCGAAATTTGCAAACGCAGACACGGGCGCGGTTTTAAACGATTTGGAGCGCGCCGCCGAGAAACTGCGCGAAAAGCAAGCTCTTTTATCGGCTAAAAGAAACGCCGCCGAAGCCCCTGCGGCAAAAAACAAAAAAGGTGCGGGCGGGCTTATATTGACGGTGATATCCGTCGCGGCGATTATCGCGGGCGTTGTCATGGCGTTTTTAACGGGCGGGGCTATAAGATACGTTGGGGCGGCCGTCGGCGCGGCGGGCGTTATCGGGCTTATCTTCGGCATCGCGGCTTCCTCGAAAGCGGGTGCGGCGGACAAAAAACTTAAAGACCGCGAATCGGAAATAATCGCTTTGCAGGCGGAAACCGAAAAATATGCCGACGAAATGAAGGAAATTCTCGTTCCGCTCGGGTTTTATTCGAGAAACGGAGTGATGTTCGATTATGCGAAGTGCAAGGCGGACATTGAGGACTACTTAAAAACCGACAGGGATAAGAGAGAAAAGCTTGCAAGGCTTGCCGATGTTGACGAAAGGTTTAAAACGGAAACGGAAATTCTCCGCAGGTTTTTTGCGGGTTACGGCATGACGATAACCGAAAGTTCTTTCGCGGACGCGCTGTATAAGCTTAAAAACATGATCGGCGAATATTCGAGGCTTGCGGAAGAAAGACAATCTTTTGCGCAGAACGACAAGGCGTTTGCCGACAAAGAAAGCTCGGCGAAAAGAGAGCTGAACGCCTTTTTCGCAAAGTACGATTTACTCTGCGATGGCAATGAAAAAGTCTTGTTAAAGAGCTTAGAGGCGGACTTATCCGAAACAGAACGTTTAAAAAAGGATTGCGCGGAACTTACCGCTTCCGCGGAGGAATACCGAAAGAAGAATGAGCTAAAAGCGCGCCCCGAAGGGGAAGCGACGGATATAGGAGACGTGTCGGAAAGGTATAGGGCGTGTCAGAGAGCCATCGCGATAAAACGCGGCGAAATATCCGCGGCGGAATCGGTTTACGAAACTTTGCAGGATAACAAATCGCGCCTGGAGGACGCGGAAGAAAGACTTGCGGAATATAAGGAAAGGCGCGCGATCATTTCGCTTGCGGAAGATTATATCAAAGCGGCGGACGCTAAACTTCAACAAAAATACGTTGCGCCCGTCAAGGATAAGTTCGTGGAGTTTTCCGCGCCGATTGAAAAGGCTTTAGGCGAAAAAGTCGTTATGGATAAGGACTTCAGAATTTATTTCGAAAGCGGCGGCGAAATAAGGGACGACAAGCATTTAAGCTCGGGGCAGAGGTGTATTTTGTCGCTGTGCTTCAGACTAAGCCTTATCGAAAACGCGTTCGGCGGCGAAAAACCGTTTATCGTCATGGACGATCCGTTCGTCAATCTCGACAAAGAGCATATCGAAAAGACGCTCGAATTTTTGAAAAGCGTTTCGAAAGACGAGCAGATAATTTATTTCTGCTGCCACGAAAGCCGAAGCGCGAAAAAATAAAATTGCGGGTTTGACAAGTTTAAACGCAAAGTTAAGGTTTAAAAAACCGAAAATCGGGCGATAATCGTGTTATGATTAAATCGAGCGTGAATATCGGAACGGTAAAAAAGGCTATAGAAAAATGTCTGAACGAGGACGTTGCGGTTAAAGTCAATCTCGGCAGGAATAAATACGTTTCGTACAAGGGCAGAATCACCAACGTGTATCCCGCGTTGTTTACCGTTTCGCCTTACGGCGAATTCAACGGAAAAACGAGTTTTTCCTATTCCGAGGTGTGTTGCGGAAACGTGATTATAAAAAGATATAAAACTTAATAAAAAGTGCGGGCGGGTCGAAATTTTCGGCC
>JAJWOJ010000049.1 GCA_021635425.1 Clostridiales bacterium
CAGTTACAGGAAAACAATCAAAAGATATATTCGAACTAAATAAGCAAGGCTTCTCACTCAGAGATATTGAAATCTTATCGGGAGTTTCAAAAAGTCAAGCGGCAAGGGAGTTGAATAAGAAAGATGAATAAGTTATTGGAACTAAAAGGAAAATTCGATCAAAAGAAGCGCGAAGTGCCGTTTATGGCGAGGCGCTTACCCAAAGAAGATAGTGTAGTTACTGTTGAACATTTTATTTCACTGCGCTCTCAATTAGAGGAAATATATAAATTTTGGGATAATCAGAATATCCTTTCAAATTGTTTGTTGAGCGTATATTATAATGAAATCATTGCAAAGAGCAATCGGCTGCAGAAACTGTTTTCATTTCATGTAAAAGATAGCAATTCGACGATTGTGGGCGCAAGATATATCGGTACAGAAACCAAAAGGCATGTAATAACTCATTGTGTTACCAAACCGAATTTGCAAGACACGATCGATAGTGTAAATTTTGTAATAGAATTCATACAAGTGCGATTTGGTGATAAAATTATCGGAAAACAGATAGACGATATAAATAAAAATGTGATTGAATTGCCGGACAAAACAAAGTCAAAATTTGTCGGAATTGTTGTAGATTGCTATTATATAGAAAAATTCAATATCGATATGGAGCCAGAAGCCATAGATGTAAATGGAGAGCAAATTATAACTCTTTACGATACGGGAATGGATACGGATGAATTACTTCATAAAATTGGAATTACGGATTTCTTATCAAATCGAAAAATCGACGATACAACAGTTTTGTTATCCCCGTATCAGTTAGAAAAGTTGAAAGCAAACGCTCCATTCTTGGTATCTATGTCTGTCACAAATGTGGCAGAATTGAAACCGGAAGATGTTGACACAATCAATAAAAATCAACCGCTTATAGAAAACCCACATAATGAACCTGTGGTTGGTGTAATAGATACGCCGTTCAATAAGTCGGCATATTTTTCGGAATGGGTTAAAGATAGCATCGAATTCGATGAGAAGAAATTTCCGATACAAGATTACAGACATGGCACCAAAGTATCATCAATCATAGTAGACGGACCTTCTTTTAACCATAATCTTGAAGATAACTGCGGGCGGTTCAGGGTAAGGCATTTTGGTGTTATGCCCGGAGGTAGGTTTAGTTCTTTTGCCATTTTACAGTCAATAAAAAAAATAGTAGAGAATAATCGAGATATTAAGGTTTGGAATTTATCGCTTGGCGGCATTCTTGAAGTAAATCCCAATTCTATTTCGCCAGAGGCTGCAATATTGGATAAAATTCAATATGAAAACGATGTAATCTTTATTGTCGCTGGAACAAATAAAACCAAGATTAACCCCAATGTTCGTAGAATCGGCGCTCCGGCTGATTCAATAAATTCAATTGTTGTTAATGCTGTTGACGAAAACGGCAAACCTACCAATTATTCTCGCGAAGGTATTGTTTTATCTTTCTTCAATAAACCGGATATAGGATATTATGGGGGTACATCAACGCACCCTCTTATGGCTCATGATGCTTATGGGCTGTCTTACGCGGTGGGGACTTCTTATGCGGCACCGTGGATAACGCGAAAAATGGCATTTTTAATATATAAAATGGGATTAAGTCGCGAAATAGCAAAAGCATTGTTGATTGATTCGGCTGTTAAGTGGAGAGGCAATGAAGATCCTTCAAAGTTGATTGGGTTTGGTGTTGTTCCTATTAAAATCGACGATATAATCAAATCTCCGGACGATGAAATTAAGTTCGTTATGCAAGGAACCTCGGAACTGTATGATACTTATACCTATAAAATTCCCGTTCCAATTTATAAAGAAAAACAACCATATATAGCAAAAGCGACGCTATGTTATTTTCCTAAATGTAATAGGAATCAAGGGGTTGATTATACAAATACCGAAATGGATTTGCATTTTGGGCGTATTAAACCGAATGGTAAAGGCATCGCAACTATTAACGATAATAAGCAAAACAATGATGATGAAATTTGCTATTTAAGGGAAGGCTCAGCGCGAAGACATTTCCGTAAATGGGATAATGTAAAGCATATTTGTGAATTCTTTAAGCCCAGAGGATCGGCAAAAACAGTTTACGGCAGTGGCTTATGGGGATTGAGTATTAAAAATGTAGACCGACTTGGCGGCAATGACGGTAAAGGAGTGCGCTTTGGCTTAGTCATTACATTAAAAGAAATAAGGGGGGTTAATAGGTATCAGGAGTTTATACAACAATGTTCTTTGAAAGCGTGGCTTGTTAATGAAATCGATGTTGAAAATAGAATTGATTTGTATAATAAAGCCGAACAGGAAATCACATTTGAAGATTAGCGATATTCTTATTTCAATGTTTATCGGTTAAGCCCGTAGACATAAATATGCCACTCAAGCGGCAACTTGAATGGCATAAAGGAAAGTGGACAATCTGAGCTGTCTTATACTTCCACACAATAATAGTATAACAGATTGTCTCTCCTTATGCAAGCATTTACTTGAAAAATTATATTGAAGGGAGGACAGAAAAATGGAAAATACTTCCGAATGCGGATATTACATTTTTACGAAGTACATTACCCTCAAAGATGGAACGCGCATTTATGCCGAGCAATATGGCAAACGTGCATTCAGAATCTGGGTTAGCACTAAAAAGTAACAATTGATAAATGAGATGGAGACAGCCCATCTCATTTTTGTTTGTATAATATTTCAATAGTGCTATACTTGAAAAATATACTTTAAGAGAATGTTACACAACTTTTTCTTTCATTATCCTTGTGCTCGCAAGCATTAAGTATTCCATTTTACTTGCCGACGCCATTTCGCTTGCGGCTGCCGCTTTTGCGAGGACTACGCTGTCGTCTATCTTGTTATCGCCCTTGACCTCGATTATCTGTATCGTGCCGTCGTCGAGCGTAGTTATGAAGTCGGGATAGTAAGAGCGGATAGCGTTCGTTTCCGGATCAATGTATTGAATTGCAAGACCGTTATACTTGCTCGTAAACATACCCGTGAAAAATACTTGCTTTACACGCTCGCTGAATATGTACTGCAAGAAACATTCTCTTTCGGGCTTGCTGTCGAAACAGTATTTGTCGGTGTGGAAACTCTTATCACGGAACGGCTTGCCGTTCTTATCGGTCTTTGCAAATTGAGCATCGCTTTCGGTTGCCACCAATTCGGGCAGAGCAAGAAACTCGTAAGCGTCTTTTCCTTCGGGCATTTGAAGTAAATCGACTTGCTTTTCTTCCGAAATCGTTTCGCATCTGACTTCATACAACGAGTTGAAAATCGTCGGTATAATGACGTCATAAAGGAAATCGTTATACTTTGAAACGGTTGCGGTAATTTTGTCTATACCGTCAACGCTCTCGGTGAGAATTTGCTCAACGAACAGGCAAGATATATTCAGATACTTGGCTATTTCCGCAACGAGCATATAGGACGAATACTCACGATTGCCGCCCAACTCTACGGCAGATTTTTTAACCGTTCTTTGGTCGGTCAGGCTTTCTTTTTCATAGACGTGCGTTTCGTATTTATCAAAGTCAAAGCCATCAATACCGAAGTTTATGGGCGCAGTATAGCCTTTCTCTAACAGCGAGTATTTGTGCGATATACGCTTCAGAAGCAGTTTCTGCGGTTTAAGAAGTTTTACCTTATACAACTCTTTATGTTTGCCGTCGCCGCTGTTGGAAATCTCGCTTATCGAAACACGGAAGTTCTTTGCAAGTTCCGCATCCAGAATATCCATATTCTCTTTGGAAAGACGAACGATTGCCTTTTGTTGATTGTCGGTTATCTGACGCAAGCAACGCATTGTCGCCTGCAAAACGAATATCGTTGACTTGGGCGAACGGAAAAGAGCGACGCCGAATAATGAGCGGCAGTTCCAACCCTCACGACCTTTATTGCAAAGAAGAATGAATTGCTTCTGAGAGCCGATAGTTCCCACAACATCCAAATCGTTAAACGCCTTAATGTCGTTGTCTTTGGTTACTGTTGTGTCGCCGGTATTGACAAGTATCTTATCAAGCGGTATTCCGAGTTCGGACAAAACCTTTTCAACGGCAGGACGAATTTCGCTTACAACTTCTTCAATCTTTGCGCCGAATATTGCCAACTTGGGCAGTAAGCCTTCGTATGTATTCCCTCCGTATGTATTCCAAAAGTCCTCGATTACGGTCTTTAAGAAAGTTTCGCTTTTTACGTTATCATAACCCTTAATATCCACGTCTTTCAAATACTTGTTGGCGATAGCCTCTTTAAGCCCGTAACTGTAAACGACTTCGGGCAAGACGGTGTTTTCCAAATATGGTGTTCCCGTGTAGTTATAGCAAGCGACAACCCGTGTTCCGCTCTCTTTCAACGCCGCAGCCAAATCGTTTATGGTAGTCCGCAAACTTGTCATAGACTTTTGCAGATCGCTGCCGAAAAGGTGGTGAGCCTCGTCAACGTAGATACCGAGTTGCTCCAAACGGGTAAGTTTTTCAAAGCGTTGGTTGGAAAGGAGTTCGCCTTCATCACGGGTATTTTCTTCGGTATAAACCGAGCCGAGAATAGACGAGATAATGTCAGTAGGCTGCTCATCGTCTTGCGGAGTATTAGACATTTCAAGCAAACGCTCAATCGGTGTCTTTTCCTTATGAACACGCTTTTTAATAATCTTTTGTGTGTTGGAAATTATGATATTAAAATCCGAGTTATCGAGAGTATTAAGCGTAATGCCCGTATCGTCTAGAAAGTGGAATTTAATGTTTTGGTCGAGAACTCTGCAATACTCGCTCGGCACAACCTTTTCCTTATCCATAGTAACGATT
Organism: Clostridiales bacterium; assembly: GCA_021635425.1. Lineage (GTDB taxonomy): Bacteria > Bacillota > Clostridia > Christensenellales > Borkfalkiaceae > UBA10281. The sequence continues at coordinate 4,842 of JAJWOJ010000049.1, forward strand.
TCACGGAGCGATTGCAAAACCGTTTTATCGGGAGCGAACACAAGAGCGTTATGGCAATACCGTGTGTCTTTGGGGTATTTATTCGCAAGTAAGAACTCATAGAAAATACACGTCGCCATTAAGACGGTTTTTCCAAGTCCCATAGTAAGAGCGTAAATGTAGTTGGGATAGGACGTTGCGACTTTACGCATAGCGTCGAACACGGCTTTATAATTGACTGCCGCCAAATCGAATAACGACAACTGTCCTGCGCCGCCTTTGTTGACCGTGTAAACGGTTTCGGCGGCGAAATCGCCAACACGATTATACCACTTGTCAAAGAGGTCGTAAATTTGCGGATTGTTGCAGAACTCTTTTAAGAACACATAAATTTCCAAAGCCTCGAATTGCGGCTCACGAAGATAGGCGTTCGGATTCTTCGACTTGTCGTTGTAGTCCAAAAACTTCTTTGTTAAATCTTTATAGCGGTTTCTTATGCGCCCTCTGTTTTGCGAGTAGAACTGCCGCAAGAAATCGAAGAACGCAAAAGAACTTTGTGTAGTTACTTGTTTAGCCATTCTGCACCTCGATTTCCAAAGACTCCGAAAGCACGTCGGTTATCTTAATGCGTATTCTGCCGGCGTCGTGCGGTATCTTATACTTGCCTTTAACCATTTCGTTCTTTTCGGGAATATCAATAAGAGTGGGCTGCATAACTGCGCCGTCGTAGTTAAAGTCAATCATTATAGACTCGACAAGTTGACGCCACTCGTCAATGGTTTCTTTATCGAGCGACAACTTCTGCATAAGGTTGAGAGGATAGAAGTTCTTGATAACGAGTTCGCCGTTTTTGATTTCAACGCTTGCCTCCGCATCACGCTTGAATTGCAAGTCCGCTCTGTCGTGAAGAATATCCACGACGTCAATATCTACCTTGTAGGCGTTGAGTTCCTGTTTGAGAGATGCCGCCAAATCCGACTCGTGTCCCATACAAACGAGAGTGAGTTTCAAAACTACGGCGTTCGGATCTTCTTCCTTTTTCTTTTCAAATGATTTATACGGCAAATTGGCAATTAAGCCTTGCAAATCGGCTTTTGTCGCAATTCTATTTACGGGCATAACTTTAATCATTCTGCCGTCTTTTTCGCCGTCATAGACATTGCTCGTTTCAAACGGTTGTACTTCCAAAGCCTGTAATATAAGTTCTCTCGCCTCGATAGGGTTGCGGAACATATCATAGTTATTTACATTATAGACTTCAAACCCCATATAAGCGTCCGTCGGCAAAATTTGAGAGTTCAAATCGTTTGCAATATTGATAAGACGCTTTGTAGTAGTTTGAATCGCGCCCAAGTTTATATCTGCGCCGATAAAGCGACGCCCGAGTTTCATAGCGACGGCTTGTGTTGTGCCGCTACCCATAAAGCAGTCAAATACCAAATCGCCAGATTTTGTCGCTGATTTTATAATTCGCTCTAACAATGTTTCAGGCTTTTGAGTGGGATAGTCAACTCTATTTTTCGACATGGAATTTTCGTAAGGTATATCCCAGACATCATTAGGTATCATACCTGCATCCGGATAATAAGTTCTCCACTTGCCGGCATCAAACCTTTTTCTACATTGTTTTCCATTTTCATCTACATCTCTGAAATGAGATTTGATATATTCTTCTGTATATGGAACTTTCGCTTCTTCTACATTGAAAAACGTATCACTTGTTTTTCCATAACACAATATATTATCGTGTTTCATAGCAAAACGGTCGTCAGGTCGTCCCAAAGTTGAATATGACCAAATAATCTCATTTCTAAAATTTGACACACCAAAAATCGAATCGCAAATACAACGTAAATATGCAGATTTATGCCAATCACAATGAAGATAAATACACCCTTTGTTGGATAGTAATTCCTTACAAAGAATTAGGCGTTCAAACATAAATTGAAGATACTCATCATTCGTCCAAATATCGCCGTATTGCTTTTCTTCAAAGGTTGACTGATCGTTTTCGACAGTTTGTCCTTTCAACTTAATCTTTTTCTTATAGTCTGCTTTGCTATCGAACGGCGGATCTATGTAAATTAAATCGACCTTGCCCCGATAATCTTTCAAAAGATGGCTCATAACTTGAAGATTATCGCCCCAGAATATCTTATTGATCCAACCGTCTTTTTCTTGACCGTAGACCTCTTTTAACTGCGCAGGATAATAGACCGTAGATTTATACGGACGTTTTCCCGTCCAATGCAGTTCGGGATAGCCTTTAATAGGTTTTCTTTCTTCAAACATAAAAGAGAGTTGTTCTTGTATCATTTCGCTCATAGGTAATAATCTCCGTTTTATAAGATTTAGATTTTCTTGCAGAAGTGCCGCAGGTCGCAGTTGTTACACATTGTCTGCGAGGTTGACCGTGTAGAATAATCACGGCATTGAATTTTGTGTACGACTTCGGTAAATTCGTCTATCGTATCTTGAACCTTTGCAGGCTCGTTCGGAAATATAATTTCGGGTACGCCGCTTGTATCGTCGCCCGTGTAATAGAGGCGGAGTTTACTTACAGGCAATCCCGTCTTTTGCTCGATAATATAGGCGTAGATTTGCAGTTGCCGTTTGTAACGCTGTATCCGTTCCTTATCTCGTTCCATATCGGGCTTTTTCTCGGCTTTGAAATCCACGACTTCGAGTGTGCCGTTTGCGCCCTCAATCAAATCGACCTTGCCACTCAATATATAATCTTCTTCAACGTGGCTGACTTCGACTTCGGCGTCCCGTATTCTATCCCAATGCGCCGACTGTCTATCGACATACCGTAAGACCTGTTTAAGCGCAGCCGCTCTGACGTTCTCACTCAAATAGGCGTGTTCTCGCTTTGAAATGGTTTCGTAGTTTTCATCAAACCAACTTTCGACGTTCTCACTTGTAATCGTTTGCGCCTCGCCACGCATAGCAGCTTTATGTATATCTTCGATAGTCGCATGAACGAGCGTACCGAACATAGTTGCGCCTTCTCGAACGGGAATAAAGCCCAAGTCTTTGAAGAACTTATACTGCAAAGAGCAGTTTTCATAAACGGCGATATGCGAAGTAAATGAGTAACTCTGTTTGATATTCACGTCCTTTACAGACTCACACTTGATTTTGCCGTAATCAATGTCGGTGTCCCAATAGTTCGGGAGTGCGTCGTAACAATTCTTAAAGTATTTCGACGGCTCTCCTCGACCTTTTTGCTTACCGGTTTCGTCTGCGGTAAGCACGAGTAAGTTTTGCGCTCTCGAAAACGCCGTGTAATATACACGCCAAAAATCATAGAACTTGATAAACTCATACGGCTCAAACGGTTTTCTTTGATAGACATTTGTTTCAAGTTCTTGTATAACTTCTCGGAAATCGTTGCGTGGACTTGCATACAGTGAGCCGACCACGACAACGGGAAACTCCATACCTTTCGATTGGTGAATAGTCATAAACGATACACAACCGCTCGGAGCGTACTCCGAATCGTCCTCGTATTCACCGATACCGCCTTCGTATAAAAACCGTAAGTAGCGGTTGAAGAATTGCGTTATATCAAGTTCGATACCTTTTGCGGTAAAGACGTTAATTTTGTGCAAGAACTCATATCTTGTGGTGAGTTTTGTAAATTCTGCAATATTCCTTATGGCACGAGAGTCAATCACGCCCGAAACATCGGTCTGCATTATTGAGAGAAACGGCTCAAACTGCAACGCCTCGTAAACGAGGCCGGTAAACGCATAGTCAAACGACGCATTGGGATTGCTATGCTCTACACCTTTCTTTGCACACCACTTGATAAGCGGAGCGTTGGGGTTTACTCTTTGGAACTCCGCAAACGCAGGCAAACATTTTTCGGTATAGTACTTGTACATTACTTTCGGCATATACTTATCCGTCTGCATAGCCTTTAAGTAATTCGGGAACGCAACGAGAAGTGTGCCTATAAGCAACTTGATTTCTTCACGCTCGAAGAACATATCCGAACGAGGCGAATAGATAGGAATACCTTTCTTTTCGAGATATTCCGCAAGGGCAATAACTCTTTCGTTCTTGACCGAACGGAATAAAAACGCTACTTGATTGTAGTCGGTGATGGTATGGCTTGCCTTTAACTTTTCGATAAAGTCAATGATATTGTCGCCCCAATTCTTCAATTCACGCTGTCCCGAAACTTTTATAACGGTTGGAACGCCCTCGACCTGATTAGGTTTTGACGGCGTAATCGTTTTTGCGTAACGGAAGTTGTCCCAATCAAAATCGCCTTCTTCGGTGTCCTGCATCCAATCGTTGTAGAACTTGACTATATCTTTTTCGGAACGGTAGTTTTCAACAAGGTTGAACTTTGCACAATTGTCCCACTTATCGGGGAACTCCAATATATTTCGTATCGTAGCCCCTCGAAAGCGGTATAAGCCCTGATCGTCGTCCCCGACGACGCAAATATTGTGATGCTTGTCGGCAATAAGGAATATCAACTGCTCTTGAACGTAGTTGGTGTCTTGATATTCGTCAATCATCACATACTGAATTTGCTCTTGTATCTTATTGCGGACAGCCTCGTTATCTCTCAGAAGTTCGTAAGCAATAACTTGAATTGAAGAGAAGTTCAAAGCGTTTTCTTCGTTAAGCAACCCTTGATAAATCTCGTATGCTTGTGCGAGAACTTGCACCGACAGATCTCTGTCTTTCTTCAAATCTTCGACAGTTATCAATTCTTCCGAAATGGCGTTAAAGTAGTAAGACAGTTGCTTTGCCTTTTCCCAAGCGCTTTGTCTGTCGGCAATAAATTCTAAATTAGCAATACCGTCAAACGCCTTGTGATTGCGATAAATCAAATACTTTTGGTCGAAATCGTCCATAAGACGGTAATTCTTTTTGAGCCGTGTAAATTCGACGTTCTCTTTGATAAGTCGCAGGCAAATGGAGTGAATTGTACCTATATACAATTCGTTGACATTTACGCTGATATTGATTTTAAGCAGTTCGTTGGTAATGCGGGTAATAAGTTCCTTTGCGGCTTTTTCGGTAAACGTCGATATCAAAATATTTTCGGGCTTCACGCCTTTTTCGACAATAAGATAAACCACCCTCTTAACAAGGGTAAAAGTTTTGCCCGTGCCGGGACCTGCGATAATGAGCGTCGGCCCGTCCGTATGCTGTATAACTTTTCTCTGTTCTTCGTCTG
>JAJWOJ010000486.1 GCA_021635425.1 Clostridiales bacterium
TTATAGTCCTCACTATATTTTTTACCCTTGCGGTGGCTCGATTTGTGTTTGCGCACATAAAAGTTTTTAGACCGAAATCGGATAGGCTTTCCGCGAGAAAGAAAAAAACGTTTTGTTTCTTCCTTGTCCACAAGACTACAAGCCAAAGTCGCAAGTTTTTTGCGAGTTCAACCGAAATTTTCCAAAAAAAATGAAAAAATTTACTCAAAGTCGCAAGAAAGTTGCGAGTTTGACCGCTATCCTTTGGGCAAAAAGGAGAAACGGCTATGAAAAAGCAATACAAGATAACAACAATCGGCGCGCCGAACATTGAAAAGATGTCAGCATCAGAGCAAAAATCATTTTACAGCACCCTACTGTCTTTGATGACGGAATACTTCCGCAATAATGCCGAAGCAAAAAGCACAAACGCTCCCGACTGCTCCGAAAATGCAAACAGCATAAACTCGGGGTAAAATGAAAGTCCACGCACGGCGGAGAAAAAGGCGAAAGATCGCCAAGCGGGTTAGCGGCGACTTCGCCTTCCGCCCGTGCTTTCATTGTCCGATTTAGGTTTGTTTGTTCGGACAGAGGCGTGGCTTGTCTTCGGCGAGGCGCAGCCGAGCCGACTTGTATCAAGACAAGCCACGCCTAATTGCCAATGTCGCAAAAACCTTGCGAGTTTGAAGGTTTAGAAAATCAATTAAAAATCATAGGAGAATCAAAAAATGAAGTACATAGAATGGCTGAATATTTGGCTTAACAATTACATAAAGCCAAGCGCAAAAGAACGCACTTATATCCGTTACGAGCAACTTATACGCACGCACATTGCCCCGAAAATCGGCGATATGGACATAAACGACCTTACCCCTATCGTTATGCAATCGTTTGTGACGGAACTCTTATCAAGCGGAAACGATAAAACCGGCAAGGGTTTGTCCGCAAATACGGTAAACGCAATTATATCGGTTTTGCAAAATTCGTTGCGCACGGCGCATTTGCTTGGATATGCCAAAGATTACACGGCAAATATGATTAAACGCCCGAAACTAAATGAACGCAAAATCGAGTGTTTTACTCTTGCCGAGCAAAAGAAAATAGAATCGGCTGTATTTGATAGCAAAAAGACAAAAATGTTCGGTATCGTTTTGTGCCTTTATACGGGCTTGCGTATAGGCGAATTGATTGCTCTACAATGGAATGATATAGACCTGCAAAAAGGCTTGCTGACCGTTTCTCGCTCCTGCCACGATACAAGCGGCGGGATTGTGTTTGACGAGCCGAAAACCGCCACGTCAAATCGGATAATTCCTTTGCCAAAACAACTTTTGCCAAAACTAAAAAACATAAAGAAAAGCGGTAATTCGGACTTCGTGGTGTCTATGGGCGGCAACGCCGTTTCGGTGCGTTCCTACCAACGAAGTTTTGAATTACTGCTTAAAAGACAGAATATTGTTCACCGCGGGTTTCATTCCTTGCGTCATACGTTTGCAACTCGCGCTTTGGAGTGCGGAATGGACGTAAAAACGCTGTCTGAAATACTCGGTCATAAGAACCCGACGGTCACTCTGAATCGCTATGCTCATTCGCTTTTAGAGCATAAAGTCGCTATGATGAACCGCCTTGGAAAACTGCTGTGA
>JAJWOJ010000487.1 GCA_021635425.1 Clostridiales bacterium
CCTTTTTCAATACCCGATAACATTCTTCTGCGACTTTGCCGATTTCAAACAAAAAATCTTTCATCGGCATAAGCGACATATCTCCGTCAATATCTTCGCTGTAATGAATAATATTGGCATACGGCGGGTGTGTGCAAATAAGGTCTATCGAATCGTCGGCAATAGACGAAAGATTGCGTGCATCGCCTTGCATAATTTCAATTGTCGGGTTAAATTCACATTCGAAATTTAATTTACTTTTTGTAATTTCAAGCGCGTTCGGGTTAATATCAACGCCGATAAAATTTCTACCTGTCAGTTTTGCTTCAACGGCAGTAGTGCCGCCGCCGACAAACTGATCCAAAACAGTGTCGTTTTCTTTCGAATAACGCAGAATTACGTTTCTCGGAATATACGGCGACCAATTTCCGCGATATTTGGCGTCGTGTGTTGCCCATTTGCCGCGATCGGGGAACGCCCAAACTGTATTCGTTTCGAGTTCGAAATTTTCGGGCTGTAACGGTATGTTTTTCTTTGCCATTATTTGAAAAGTTCCTTTACAATGCCGTTTTCAAGGTCGGTTATGCAATACATATTATCCAAAACGTCAAACGTTTCTTCCAAATTGTTGCGTGCCGATTTCCAACCTTGTCCATCGGTAAACCAAACGAATGCAAAGCCATCAATTTCCCTTGCTTCCAACGCAATCGTTTTGTAACTTCTTGCGGTTTCATTAAGTTTTGAACCTTGGCTCGAATAGAAATTTGCTTCGACTGCGTACACGGTTTTATCTTTCTTAACCACGAAATCAAAACGTTTTTTCGCTTTGCCTTGATTAGAAATGTTCGATAAGTCCAAATTCCATTGTTTTTCAACGTCGGAAAGATACATTTCTTTGAAATAATCGACGTTTCTTTGAAGTCCCGCTTGCACAAGATACGATTCTACCAAATCTTCCATTAAATGACCGCCGCGATTTTTACGACCGTTGCTGTCAAGCCCGACTTCTACACCGGTAACATAATCTACGAGATTGTTTATCAAATGCTCTGAAATAAGCGAGAATAAGCCCGTCTTACGCATAAACATTATGTATTCGTCGATAGAATAGTTTTGTTTTGCAAAATTAAACCAATATTCGCCATCGCTGTCAATCACGTATATTTCACGGCTGCGAACTGCAAGTAAAATCGGAATACATTTCAAAACTTTCGGATATTCCGCTATAAGGTTTTTGAAATCGTTTTCGATATTTTTTGAACCGATAAGCGAGTTGAGAATGTTCAATTCAACCTTTATATTTTCTACGTTGCCGTAAACTTTTTCGAAGTCAACGTAAAATTTATAGTCACAAATACTGCTTCTGAATGTGTTAAGCCACCTATTAAAATCTCTTTTCATCTGTTGTTTCTCCCTTAGTTGCAAATAAGTAATTCGTTTATTTTGCCGCGTTTATCGCCTTTGCTGTTTATTGCTCGGCTTGCTGCGACTCGATTTATTTTATAGTTTTTGTACAAGTCGTCAAAGAAATTATCATCTTCGTTTACGTTCTTCGGATCGGAATTGCTTAAAACAATTTTTGCGCCCGAAAGATTGATTTCGTCTATAAACTTCGATAG
>JAJWOJ010000488.1 GCA_021635425.1 Clostridiales bacterium
GTGTTTTATCGAGAAAATAACTTCAAACGTTAAAATTCCATAAATGGAAAATGATTATCCAAATTAGATTTTATTCTGAAAAACGCCGGAAAATCGATAAATTAACGCTCAAAAGCATACGCAAAATTGTTTATGTTTTCTTTACATATTTTAAATATTATGCTATAATAAATATATAACAACGATTTTTAATCGCAATTGCGAAAGGAGATAACGTATGAAAGATAAAAAGACGGAAGGGCAGAAGCTCGAAAAAGAACTTACCTATAAAAAAGAGAATTTTTTTACCGCTTCGAGCGATGAAAAAATAAAGAAGGCTTTCGAATATGCGGAAGACTACAAAAAATACATAGACAACTCAAAAACCGAAAGAGAAGCGGTTAAAACCTCTGTCGCGCTTTGCAAAGAAAAGGGATTTAAAGAATATCGTTTCGGAGATAAACTCGAAGTCGGCGGGAAATATTACTACAACAACAGAGGTAAGAGCCTTGCCGTATTTAAAATCGGTAAAAAGGATGTAGGAAAAGACGGAATAAGAATCCTTGCTTCGCACATCGATTCTCCGAGGCTCGATATAAAGCAGAATCCTTTATACGAGGATTCTTCCATGGCGTTTTTGAAAACGCATTATTACGGCGGAATAAAGAAATATCAGTGGACGGCGATTCCGCTTGCCCTTCACGGAACGGTTATTCTTAAAAACGGTAAAACCGTCGATATAGCTATCGGCGAAGGGAAGAACGACCCCGTATTTTACGTAAACGACCTTCTTCCTCACCTTTCGAGAGAACAGGTGACAAAACCCCTTGCGCAGGCTATCGACGGGGAAACTTTAAACGTTCTTGTCGGCGGGCTTCCGTTTAAAGACGACGACGTAAAAGACGGCATAAAGCTTACCGTTTTAAAACACCTTCACGACGAATTCGGAATGGTCGAAAGCGACTTTTTAAGCGCGGAACTTTGCGTTGTTCCCGCATTCGACGCACGCGATATCGGGTTTGACAGAGCATTGATCGGCGCATACGGACACGACGACAGAGTATGTTCTTATCCCGCGCTCACGGCTCTTTTGAATACGGACGACGAAGAGCATACCGTTTTGGTAGTTCTTGCAGACAAGGAAGAGATCGGCAGTGAAGGCAACACGGGAATGCAGTGCAAGGTTTATGAAGACCTTATCGATATAATCGCCGCGTCCGAAAACGTCCCGTCGGCTCTTGTCAGAGCAAACAGCGTTTGCTTATCCGCAGACGTAACCGCGGGGTATGACCCGAATTTTGCGGGAGTATTCGAAAAGAAAAACGCAAGTCTTGTTTCTTACGGAACCTCGATCTGCAAATTCACGGGCGCGGGCGGCAAGAGCAGTTCCAACGACGCAAGCGCGGAACTTTGCGGAAGAGTTAGAAAAATATTCGATGACAACGGAATCATATGGCAGACGGCCGAACTCGGAAAAGTCGACGCGGGCGGTGGCGGAACTGTTGCAAAGTTTATCTCCAAGCTCAATATCGACACAATCGACATCGGCGTACCGGTAATCTCGATGCACGCTCCTTACGAAGTGATCTCCAAGGGCGACCTCTACAGCACATACGAGG
>JAJWOJ010000489.1 GCA_021635425.1 Clostridiales bacterium
TTCGTATAGTGCGGGTTTTTAATGAAAAGCGCGCCGCGGCGAAAAAATATATTTTTTATCGTTAAATTTATAGTAATTATGTTTTAAATGTGCTATAATTTGCTTGTAAAAAATTAAGCAACCGCACGCGCGGTTAAGGAGCTTGAAAATGAGTTATATAAAAGATAATTTCCTGCTTGAAAATAAAACCGCCGAAAGGCTTTACGAAACTTATGCGAAAGACATGCCGATTTTTGATTATCACTGTCATCTTCCCGAAAAACAGATTTTAGAAAACAAAAGGTTTTCGGATATATGCGAGATATGGCTCGGCGGCGACCATTACAAGTGGAGACTTATGAGAAATTACGGCGTGGACGAAGAACTTATCACGGGCAACGCGTCGAACCGCGAGAAGTTCGGCGCATATTGCAAAACTCTCGGGACGGCTTTCGGCAACCCCCTTTATCACTGGTCTCAGGTTGAACTTAAAGAATTTTTTGGTTGCGAACTCGAAATAAACGAGGAAAACGCCGAAAAAATATGGGAGCAGTGCAACGATTACATTGCAAAAAACGACGTTACGCCCGCAAGTTTAATCGAGCGTTCCAACGTTAAATGTGTCGTGACCACCAACGAGGTTTTCGACGATCTTACGACGTTTGAGAAAATCAAAGAAAAAGGATATAAATTTACCGTTATTCCCGCATTCCGCGCGGACAAAATAATGAATATCGAAGCGGAGAAGTATAACGATTTCATCGGGCTTTTAGAGGAGAAAACGAGCAAAATAAACGACCTTAAAGACCTTGAAGCCGCGCTCGAAACAAGGCTCGAAGCGTTTATAAAAGTCGGTTGCAGGGCAAGCGATATCGCCTTGGAGAGCGTTTATCCCGTAGCGGACGGAAAGCTTGCGGAAGAGGTTTTCTTAAAGCGCAGAAGCGGTAAAAACGTAACGGAAGAGGAGGCAAAAGAGTTTAAGGGTTACCTTACTTACTTCCTCATGAAGACGTATGCAAAACATGGCATCGCAACCGAACTTCACGTCGGCGCGATGAGAAACAACAATTCCGTCATGCTTAAAAAGCTCGGGCTTGACACGGGATTCGACAGTATTTCCGAAGAGAACAGCATTAAAAACATGTCGAGGCTTTTTGATAAGCTCAACAGCGAAAAGTCCCTGCCAAAGTCGATTATCTTCAATTTGAACCCCAAAATGAACAGCGAAATCATGACGCTTGCGGGGTGCTTTCAGTCAAGCGAAGCGAAGGGTAAAATTCAATACGGACCCGCTTGGTGGTTCCTCGATAACAAAGCGGGAATGTATAAGCATCTCGACGATTTAACCGCTACGGGGCATCTCGGCGCGTTTATCGGCATGCTTACCGACAGCCGTTCCTTCCTTTCTTACCCCCGCCATCATTATTTCCGCAGAATACTTTGCAACTATCTCGGCAAACTTATGGAAAACGGAGAAATGACGACGAACGAAAAACTTGTCGGCGAAGTGATAAAAGATATCTGTTACCGCAACGCCGTAGCTTATTTCGGAATCGATTTGAGCATAAACGAAATCGCCGAGAAGTGCGGCTATGAAGACGCGATTAACTTTTT
>JAJWOJ010000490.1 GCA_021635425.1 Clostridiales bacterium
AAGTTAATATTTCCAACAACCCTATTCAAACAAACAATGTACTATCCTTGACTAATAAATTGGGTGTTGTTCCTTACGAAGAAAAAGGGAATCAAGGGAATAAATCGAAAGAAAACGTATATGAATACAAATTGGCGTATCCAAACACGATAGTTGCTAACAGTATGAACATCTTAATTGGATCTGTTGGTTTGTGCGACTACTTTGGTTGTGTGAGTCCTGTTTATTATGTTTTTAGAGCGAAAAAATATAATAACATAAAATTCTTAAATTACGTTTTTCAAACGGTCGGATTTCAACGCGAGTTAAGGAAATATGCAAACGGAATTCTTGAAATTAGATTAAGAGTTTCGTCCAGTGATATACTTAAAAGGTTTATTCCATTCCCAAGTGAAATAGAGCAACAGAGAATTGCGGAGTTTTTGGATAGAGAGTGCGGAAAGATTGACGGATTGAAAGAGAATATTCAATCGCAGATTGATATGCTTGAACAATATAAGCGTTCCGTAATTACCGAAGCCGTTACCCACGGTCTGAACCCGTCCGCCCCGATGAAAGGCAGTAAAGTATGGTATGGTCAAATCCCGTCCGAATGGAAAGAATTGAAAGGAAAATACGTTTTTAAGCAACGTAACGATAGAGGAAATAACGTTTGTTTACAGTTACTTTCGCCTACGCAAAAATATGGCGTTATTCCGCAAGATAAGTACGAAGAACTGACAGGAATGAATGCCGTAAAATTGAATGATAGCACAAATTACGCTTTATTAAAAACTATACATAAAGGCGATTATTGTATAAGTTTGCGTAGTTTTCAAGGCGGTTTTGAATATTCGGAGTATGAAGGGGTTGTTTCGCCTGCATATCAAGTATTCTATCCGATTATCACTATTGCAGACGGATATTATAAATATCTGTTCAAAGAAAAAGGTTTCATAGATGTAATGAACTCATATACAATGAGTTTGCGTGACGGAAAAAATATTGCATTTGATGATTTTGGCGATACATTTATTCCCATCCCACCACTTGACGAACAGCAAGAAATAGCCGATTATCTCGATAATAAATGCGCTGAAATCGAGCAGATTATCGCGGATAAAAAATCGCAAATCGAAACGCTTGACGGCTATAAAAAATCTCTCATTTACGAATATGTTACGGGCAAAAAGGAAGTATATTATGTATGATTTTTATAATCAACCAAATTCAGCGGTAGACTATATGATTAAAGAGGAACGAAGAAAGCGAGAGAAACAGGAAGAGGTGTTAAGAAGAAATGAGGAAATTGAAAAACAAAATGCACCGATTTTAGAACAATTAAAACGTATAGAAGAACAAGGTAATGAGCAAATCAAAGTTTTAAGAGAAGACAGCGAAAGACAAAAAGAGCAAATAAAACGACTTAACAAAAGCGAAGAAGATGCAAGGCAGGAAGCCAGAAATGCAAAATTTATCAGCATTGTTTCGTTTTGTGTCGGTACGCTTATAGCAATTGCTTCTTTAATTGTGGCGATAGTAAAGTAAAGGGGGAATATATGAACAACATACTTTCCGAAAAAGAATATCAGCGGTTTATCATAGATAAACTC
>JAJWOJ010000050.1:0-7348 GCA_021635425.1 Clostridiales bacterium
GAAGATATTCAGAAAGCCGTTAAGGAAGCGGAAATGTACGAAGCCGAAGATAAGAAGAGAAAGGAAGCCGTTGAAAACAAGAACAAACTCGACAGCCTTATCTTCCAGGTTGAAAAGACCGTTAAAGACAGCGGAGACAAACTCAGCGAAGAGGATAAATCCACCGTTGAAAATGCGGTTAAGGAAGCCAAAGAAGCTCTTAACTCCGAAGATAACGACAAAATTACCGCTGCAACCGAAAAGCTTTCCAAGGATATCGAACCGGTATTCACCAAACTTTATCAGCAGGCTGCGGCAAACGGTCAGGCGGGTGCGAACGGCGCTAACGGCGCGGGCGCAGGCGCGGACGATACCGAATTCCATCAGAACTGATTTTTGACGGACGATAATCACGGATATCGGTTTTAAATCGGTTTTCGGAGATAAAATTTAAATAACGCATAACGTTTTTCGGCGCGGGCGGGCTTTTGCCCGCCCGCGCAAAGGCGTACATAGGGAAAAATTATGGCAAAAAATTATTACGAAATACTCGGCGTGGATAAAAAAGCCTCGCAGGACGATATTAAATCGGCATACAGAAAACTTGCCCGTCAGTATCACCCCGACCTTCATCCGAACGACGAGGAATGCGCTAAAAAATTCAAGGAAATAAACGAGGCAAACGAGGTTTTGTCCGATCCGCAAAAACGTCAGCAGTATGATATGGAACTCGAAAATCCCGGCATGGGTTCGGGAGGATTCGGCGGTTTCGGCGGATTCGGAAGCGGCTCGCAAAGCACGGGCGGATTCGGCGGTTTCGGCGATATCTTCGGCGACATTTTCGGGGCGTTTTCGGGTTCGGACAGAGGCGGAAGGTCTGCTAAAACCGACGGCGATGATATCAACCTCGAAGTGGAGCTTTCTTTCCTCGACGCGGCGAAGGGCTGCACTAAAACGATTACCTATAACAGAAAAGAACCTTGCCCCGATTGCAGGTCCACGGGCGCAAAAAACGGCACGTCGTATAAGCAGTGCGAAAAATGCCACGGCACGGGAACAATTCAATACGTCTCGGGCAACAGTATTTTCCGTTCCGTTCAGCAGCGTGCGTGCGACGCCTGCGGCGGTACGGGTAAGATAATCATAGAGAAGTGCGCGACGTGCGGCGGCAAGGGCTATCAGCGCAAAGCAACCACGCTTACGCTCAATATTCCCGCCGGCGCGGACACGAACAGCTATATAACCAAGAAAGGCTACGGCGAAGCTTCCACCACGGGCGGCGAACCGGGCGATCTTATCGTAGTGTTCAAAGTTCAGCCGCATAAGCTCTTTAAGAGAAATAAGTTCGATTTATACGTCGATCTTCCCATAAGTTACGCTACGGCGGCTCTCGGCGGAAAGGTTAAAGTCCCCACGCTCGACAGCACGGTTACGCTCGATATTCCCGACGGAACGCAGTCGGGCAAAGTGTTCCAGATACGCGGCAAGGGCATAACCTCGCGTTACGGAACGGGCAATCTGTTCGTAACGGTGACGGTTGAAGTACCCACAAAGCTCACAAAAGCCGAAAAACAGAGACTTTTGGATTTCGACAGCGACATAGAACTTAAACAATACGACAAAATGAAAAAATACGACGACGCTATACAGTCTTTATACGGCGATAAACCATACGAAAACAAATAATTACGTCGGATTGAAACGACGAGATTTTTATCCCGCCGTTTTTATTTCTTGTGGCTAAGTGGAGGAAAATATGAGCGATATAACGAAAAGAGCGATTTCCGCATCCTTGAAAAATCTTTTAAGAGAGAAAAAACTCAACAAAATCACCGTTCAGGACATCGCGGACGACTGCGGAATAAACCGTCAGACATTTTATTACCACTTTCAGGATATTTACGATCTCGTCGAATGGACGTGTATAGAAGATACCGAAAAAGTATTAAAAGAAAACAGAACTTACGAGACGTGGCAGGACGGGCTTCTTTCCGTATTCGACCTTGCAAAAAAGGACAAGATATTCATCGATAACATTTATCGTTCGGTTTCTCTCGAGGTGTTGGAGCAGTATCTTTACAGGCTCGTTTATCCCCTTTTGAAGAATGTGATCGACGAGAAGGCGAAAGGGTTGCCCGCTCGCGACGAGGACAAGAAATGCATCGCCGATTTTTATAAATACGCATTCGTCGGCGAGCTTTTAGACTGGATAAGGAACGACATGCGGGAAAGCCCCGAAGAGATAGTGGAAAAAATCTCTAAAATAATCGGCGGAAACGTCGAGCGGGCTTTACATAATTTCATGGAAAGATAAATTTCTAAATACAACGCGTTTTAAAACGGGCTTGAGAAAGTCCGTTTTTTTGTGCGGAAAATTTAGACAAAACAGCGCAAATGTCAAAAAAAATTACAATGTCCGAAGGCTGTCTTAAAACGTGACAAAGGCAAAAAACTGTCTATTGTAATTTGTTTTTCGGAGTGGTATAATATAATCAGAAAACAAAGGAGGATACGTAAAATGTATTACGGATCAGGAAACTATGAGGCATTTGCTCGTCCGGAAAAACCGGAGGGCGTAGACGGTAAATCGGCTTATATAATCGGCACGGGGCTTGCGGGTCTTTCGGCGGCGTTCTTCCTTGTGAGAGACGGTCAGATGAAAGGCGAGCATATTCACCTTTTGGAAAAACTCGATATAGCGGGCGGCTCGTGCGACGGAAGAGCTGTCCCCAGAGCGGGTTATTATATGCGCGGCGGCAGAGAAATGGACAACCACTTCGAGGTTATGTGGGAAATGTTCAGAGACGTTCCCTCGCTCGAAAATCCCGGTCTTTCCGTACTAGATGAATATTACAGACTCAACAAAAAAGACCCCAACTATTCGCTTTGCAGAGCAACGGTAAACCGCGGCGAAGACGCGCGCACCGACGGCAAATTCGGGCTTAACAAAGAAGCGGCTATGCAGATAAGCAAGCTCTTCATGACTCCCGAAGAGGCTCTCGAGGATAAGAAGATAAGCGATTTCTTCGACGATAATTTCTGGAACAGCAATTTCTGGTTGTATTGGCAGACGATGTTCGCCTTCCACACTTGGGATTCGGCGCTCGAGATGAAGAGATATCTTCAGAGATACGTTCATCATATCGACGGACTTCCCGATTTCTCCGCGCTTCGTTTCACGAAGTATAATCAGTATGAAAGCCTGATTCTGCCTTTGCAGAAATATCTCGAATCGCACGGGGTTAAAGTCGAATACGGTATCGACGTTAAAAACGTAGTTTTCGAAATAAACGGAAAGAAGAAAACGGCAAAGAAGATCGAGTACGTCAAAAACGGCGAAAAAGGTTCGATCGACCTTATGGAAAGCGACCTCGTGTTCATAACCAACGGTTGCTGCACCGATACGAGCTGCTACGGCGACCAGACCCATGCGCCCGACCTTTCCAAGATCAGAAAAGGCGGCGGCGAATCGTGGGATTTGTGGAAGAATATCGCCATTCAGGATCCCGCGTTCGGTAATCCTTCAAATTATTGCGACCACCCGGACGAAACCAACTGGATGAGCGCGACCGTCGAAACTTCGGACGACGAAATCATCAAATGTATCGAAAACATCTGCCACAGAGACCCGAGAGCGGGCAGAGTTACCACGGGCGGAATCGTTACCGTTAAGGACAGCGTGGACAACTGGTATTTGTCCTGGACAATCAACCGTCAGCCGCAATTCAAGTCTCAGGATAAAAACAGCGTTCTTATCTGGCTTTATGCGCTTAACACCGACAGACCGGGCAACTACGTCAAAAAGCCTATGAGAGACTGCACGGGCGAAGAAATCTGCAAAGAATGGCTCTATCATATCGGCTTCCCGATCGACAAAATAAGCGAATACGCAAGCACTAAGGCTAACACAACCACGTGCTACATGCCGTTCATCAACGCGTTCTTCCGTCCCAGAAAGAACTCCGACAGACCTAAGGTTGTTCCCGAAGGCGCGGTTAACTTCGCATTCATCGGTCAGTTTGCGGAAACTCCGAGAGATACCATTTTCACCATAGAATATTCTATGAGAACGGGTATGGAATCGGTTTACACTCTTCTTAATATAGACAGAGCCGTTCCCGAAGTGTGGGGCAGCGTGTACGACGTAAGAGAACTTTTAAAAGCCGTTTATTACGCGCTTGACAGACAGCCGTTAACGTCGATGAAGCTTTCCTTGAAAGAAAAGATACTTTTAAAGGACGTCACCGAAAAGATAAAAGGCACCGACGCCGAAAAGCTTATCAGAGAAAGCGGAATTCTGTAAAATAAAATTTTACGGGCGGCGTATACGGAAAAACTTATAAACGAAAGTAATCGATTAACCTCTGAATAAGCGGCTATAAGTCGATTAACACACGATATTGCAATAAAACAGCTCGGCTTTTGAAGAAGCCGGGCTGTTTGTTCTGTTATGATTTTATTTCGGAAGTGAGCCGAAAAGAAAAATAAAAAATTTCTTTTTTTGCTTAAAAAACGCTTGACAAAGCCGTTCGGACAATGGTAATATGAAACTCGTAACGGAAAACCGTCTTATAAATCTTTAAAGGAGCGACAAACGGTCGGCAGACATTATGAGAAACAGTTTTGTGTCTTGCATGCGAATGTTAATATCCCGAGCATTTATGCGCGGGCTTGTTTCCGTTTGTTCTTCGGCAAAATAAGCTTCAACGCATACCATGCTCGGGACTTTTTTAAGTCTCGGGCTTTTTTTATTCTTAAATTTATTTTTATACCTAAATTCACACTTAAAAACAATTTTTACAGGAGAGAAAAAATGATCGAACTCAAAAACGTATGCAAGATTTATTCTTCCGCAAAAAGCGAGTTCACCGCTCTTAATAACATAAATCTGACAATCGAAGACGGGGACGTTTTCGGAATAATCGGTTTATCGGGCGCGGGGAAAAGCACTCTCGTCAGGTGTATGAACCTCCTCGAAAAACCCACTTCGGGCAGCGTGATAATAGACGGCGAGGACTTGACGAAGGCAGACAAAAAAAGGCTGCGCGTTATCCGCAGAAAAGTTTCTATGATTTTCCAGCAATTCAATCTTCTGCAACAGAGGAGCGTGCTGAAAAACGTGGAACTTGCGGGCGAAATAGGCGGCGACGCGGACAGAAAGCAAAAAGCCGTTAAACTTCTGGAGACGGTGGGGCTTGGCGATAAGCTGAACGCGTATCCGTCCGAACTGTCGGGCGGGCAACAACAAAGAGTTGCGATCGCGCGTGCGCTGATGACCGATCCGAAGGTGCTTTTATGCGACGAGGCGACTTCCGCGCTCGACCCGGAAACGACAAAATCCGTTTTGGAACTTTTAAAAGAACTTAACAAATCGCTTAATCTTACGGTGGTGATTATTTCGCATCAGATGTCGGTTATAGAAGCCGTTTGCAACAAGGTGGCGATAATAGATAAGTCCGAAATAGTAACGCAGGGTAATTTGCAGGATATATTCCTTTCGCCAAAGGAAAAAATCGCGAAAAAGCTTATTTATTCGGGGAAAATAAGCGCGGGGCTTAAAGGCGAAAAGCTCGTGAAGCTTATGTTTGACGGGTCGGCGGATAAGCCGATTATTACGAATATCATACAGGAATGCAATATTCTTCTTTCCGTATTTTATGCGGAAACGAAAATCATAAACGGAAAAACTTACGGACAGATTATTTTCAGACTGCCTTATTACGATGAGGATATCAAAAAGCTTTGCGGTTACCTCGACGAAAAAGGGGTTTGCTACGAGGAGGTTTTAAGCGATGACTTTTGCTGAGATAGCGACGATGACGGGCGAAACGCTCACAATGACTTTTCTTTCCACGCTGTTTGCCTATATTTTGGGGCTTCCTTGCGGAGTGCTTCTGAACGTGACGAGCAAAAGCGGGATAAAACCGTGCAAATGGATCAATTTTATAGTCGGACTTATCGTAAACGTTCTGCGTTCGGTGCCGTGCCTTATCGTCATCGTGCTGTGTATTCCGTGGACGAGGGCTTGGTTCGGTAAAGGCACGGGCGAGTGGTTTACCATTATCATACCGATGACGGTGTGTGCGTTCGGGCTTGTTTCGAGAATGGTGGAGCAGTCGCTTGCGGAAGTGCCTGCGGGCGAAATCGAAGCGGTTAAATCGCTCGGCGCAACCGATTTTCAGCTTATAACGAAAGTGATTCTGCCCGAAGCAAAAGCTTCGCTCATAACGGGCGTCGCCGTGGTTGCCGTGAGCGTTCTTGGATACACTTCGTTTGCTTATAACATAGGCGCGGGCGGGCTTGTTTCGGGGATATACACGTTTTATTCGAGAAATACGGGGGATTATCTTTCTTCCGCGTTTTTCTGGGTACTTATAGTTATAGTGGTTATAATAGTTCAGCTTATTCAGGAAGCGGGGCTTAAAATAGCAAAATTAACAGATAAAAGGAGAACTTTAAAATGAAAAAATTACTCAATTTGTTGTGTGCGACGGCAATTTTGCTCGTTGCTGTGTTCACGGTCGGCTTTGCGGGCGGTTGCTCGAAGGGTTCCGCCAAAGAAATAAGCGTTTGCGCTTCCGAGGTTCCGCATGCCGAAGTTCTTAACGGCATAGTGAAGAGCGAACTCGAAAAGAAAGGTTATAAACTTAAAGTTACCGTTCTCGATTGGACTATGCAAAACGACGCCGTTGCGAACGGCGATTACGACGCGAACTACTTCCAGCACGTACCTTATCTCGAAACGTATGCGGGCAAAACAAAGCTTTTCGCATCCTGCAAAGTGCATTATGAGCCGCTCGGAATTTATTACGGAAAAGCGGCGAACGGCACTGCCGTTACGGACGGTAAAACTTTTGAAATCTGCGACGACGTCACGAACGCGATAAGGGCGTTTCAGCTCCTCGAAAAGAAAGGAGTTATAAGCAAGGCAGCCGAAGGTGAAAAATTCCCCGTAAATGCCGCGGGCGACGGACTTAATATCGGTGCGGCAAGTAAAACGTGGAGCAGTAAAGACGGCTCCGTTACCGTTACGCTCGTTGCCGAAAATCTGCTTGTTTCGTCTATGAACGATTACGATTTTGCGTTGCTTCCGTGCAACACCGCCTACACGGGTAAAATTTCTTCCGACAAGCGTGCCGCCGTGGAAGACGACCCCGTTCAGGTTTCGGGCAAAGCCAACGTTATCGCGGCAAGATTGAACGATTATAAAAACAACGCCGAATACAAAGCGAAGATTGACGCGCTCACCGACGTAATGCTTTCCAAAGAAGTTTCCGATTATTTTGCGGAAAAATACTACGGCGCGATGATTTGCGATTCCTCCACGCAGATAGATTTAAGAGGCGAGGTAGCCTGAAATATTTCGTAT
>JAJWOJ010000050.1:7358-9786 GCA_021635425.1 Clostridiales bacterium
ATTTCGTATATATAACAAACGCATTGAAGCCCGAATTTTACAATTAACCGGCAAACATGCGGCTATAAGTCGATAAATCAACGATATTGCAAACCAACAGCCCGACTTCGTGAGAAGTTGGGCTGTTTGCTACAATCGTTAAAATCAGAGCAGTTGTTCGATTTTTTTTATACAATAAAGAATCTCTTTATTGAAGGTGTTCCCACTCGTCGGAGTAGCTTCCCCCCTTCGGGGAGAGTGACGCGTAGCGTCGAGAGAGGACATCTTTAAATTGCACGGCAAGAAGTGTTCCCACTCGGCGGAACAATGCAAAACAAGGACGATGAGAATCGTCCTTGTTTTGCATGTATAAGTAACTTCTTAAATTGGGGGAAATGCTGTTGCCGCAACTTATTGTTGTCAAACAAATTCGAAACGGCAAAGAGGGGCTTTTCTAACCTTAAAATAAGTAAAAACATTGAATGATCGACTTATATGCCCTTTTTGCCTTTGAATCCTTTCTTATTTAAGATAAATTTACCCTCCTCACTCGTCATCTTTGTCGACCCTTTTCTCAAATTAACTTTTCAAATCTTTTTCGCCGAGCAGAGAAGCGTTCAATTTTTCGATATTTTTATGAATGATAACCAATTTCAATCGATTTCATTATCATATTTATCAAGTTTTCCGTCTGTGCAGTAAACAGTGTAGTCTTTTGTTCCGTCATTCCATCCATTTTCTTTTTCTATAGTTTTCCATTCTACTTTTGTTCCACTGAAGTCAATTTTTATTAGACTGTTGCACTCACCAAAACCATTACAGCCTATATATGTTATGCTATTCGGGATAGTTATGCTTATTAGATTTTTGCAATCAATAAATGCTCCTGCAATGCCGCCTTCTATTCTTGTCACACCGTTAGGGATAGTCATATTCGTAAAATCACAACTATTAAATGCCTCAGCGGCTATGCGTGTCACGCTGCCGTCATTCGGTATAAAGCTGTTATTAAAGCCTTGTGTAAGTGTTTTTGTTGTTTTATCGATCAAACAATTGCCTTTGTTGCAATAGTTCTCGTTATCTTCCGCAATAATCAATTCTTCCATGGCGTAGCAATCGGCGAATGCTGCGTATCCTATATCGGTTACGCCAGCGGGAATGGTTGCACTTATCAAATTGCTACATTTATAGAATGCGTATTTTCCAATGTTTGTTATGCTGTTAGGTATTGTGATGCTTGTTAAGCCGCTGCCGCTGAATGCGCTTTCTCCTATACTTGTTACGCTACCATCGGATGGTATAATGCTTTTATTGCAACCTTGTACAAGTGTTTTTGTTGATTTATCAATCAAACAGTTGCCGCTGCTGTAATATTTTTCATTTCCTGTTGCTACGATTATTTCCTCCAAACCACGGCAATAAGAAAGTTTTATATCTGTTACGCCGCTTCCGATAATTATACTTGTTAATCCGTAGCATTCAGAGAATGCAGACCTAGCTATATTTGTTACACAATCGGGAATAGCTATACTTGTTAGAGTTGTACAGTTGGAGAACGCGTTATATCCAATATTTGTTACGCTGCCGTCGTTTGGTATAACGCTGTTTTTACAGCCTCGTATAAGAGTTTTTGTGCTTTTTTCAATCAGACAATTGCCTATACTGCAATACCTTTCATTTTCAGTTTCAACAACTATTTTTTCTAAAGCACTGCAACCGTTGAACGCGTCTTCCCCTATTTCGGTTACGCTGGCAGGTATAGCTACGTTTATTAAGTATTTACAGCCTGCAAATGCGCCAATGCCTATGCTTGTTACACTTCTGTCCATAGGAATAATGCTTGTATTGCAACCCGAAACAATCGTTTTAGTTTCTCTGTCTATCAAACAGTTGTTTATGCTATAATATTTTTTGTTTTCAGACGAAACGGTTATTTCTTTAAGATTGCTACCGTTTTTACAAGCAAATTCTTCAATTAAGTTGCTATCATTTATACAAGCAAATAAACCATATCCTATATTCTCTGCGCCTTTTCCGATAGTTATGCTCTTCAAGCCGCCGCAATTGTAAAACGACATATCCCCTATGCTTATGACGCTATCGGGAATAGTAACATTCGTTAAACTGTTGCAACCAGCGAATGCGCCTCTTCCTATACTTGTCACCCCGTCGGAAATCGTAAGACTCGTTAAACTGCTGCATAGCATAAATGCATAATCTTCTACGGTTGCCACGCTGTTTGGGATGGTTATATTTGTTAATCCGCTACACATCGCAAATGCATCGTACCCTATGGTTACCACGCTGTTTGGAATAATCACATTCGTTAAATCTCTGCAACCATAGAATGCATTATGTTTAATATATGTAACGGGTTTGCCGTTATAATGCGAAGGGATTTTTAAGCTTTGAGGCAAAGAAAATATATAAGAGGGATCTGCTTTAACAG
>JAJWOJ010000491.1 GCA_021635425.1 Clostridiales bacterium
GTATGCTGATTGCAACGTCTTTTCCGCCCGTACTCGGCGCGGAGATAAAAAGGGTGAGAGAAGCGATGAAAACGCGCGGCGCGGGCAGCGTATTGAACCCGAAAATCTTTTACAGAGCGTTTTTAGTACCGTTCGTAATGCGACTCGTAAACATATCGGACACGCTGTCGCTGTCGGTCGAAACGCGCGGATTTTCGCTTGAAAAAGTGCCGTATACGGTATATAAAAAGGAAATCGTTTGCCTGTCCGACGTGCTGTTTATTTCAGGGCTTGTCGCAGGCGCGATTTGCGCGGTGGTGTTATGAACGCGATAGAACTAAAAAACGTAAACTTTTCCTACGACGGGAAAACGAAAATACTCGAAAACGTAAACATTGCGCTGAACTCGGGCGAAGTAAACCTTATTTCGGGGCATTCGGGCGAGGGGAAAAGCACGCTTTTGTATATCATAAGCGGCATTATCCCTAATATCACGGACGGAGAACTTTCGGGCGAAGTGCTTTTAAACGGCGAGGATATAAAAGGCAAACGCCTTGGCGAAGTCTGCCGCAAAGTAGGCGTGGTTTTACAAAACGCCGACGAACAGATTATTCAGAAAACGGTAGAGGACGAAATTGCTTTCGGTTGCGAAAACTTAGCGTTTTCTCCCGAAAAAATAAGCAGACAGATAGACACGGTCTGCCGCCTTATGAAACTCGAAAAATCGTGGCTCAGCCGCAAACTTTCGGGAGGTCAGAAACAACGGCTTATAACCGCTTCTACGCTTGCGATGGGGCAGAAGATCGTAATTTTAGACGAACCGCTTGCAAATCTCGATACGGCGGGCGCGGAAATGCTGATGTCCACGTTAAAATCTCTCGCAAAAGCGGGTTATTGCATTGTAGTCATCGAACACAGGCTCGACGTCGTTCTTCCTTTCGTGGATAAGGTTTTTCACGTAGGAAATAAAAGCGTTGACGAGATAACTGACAGAGAAACTTACCTTAAAGAACAGTCGACCGAAATAGAAGATACCTGTTCGGAATTTAACGGGACTTTGCCCGTATTTTCGCTCACGGACGTAGCGTTTTCGGTTAAAGAACGCGATATATTAAAGAGCGTTACTTTCGATATATTAAAAGGCTCGCGGGCTGTTCTTCTCGGAGAGAACGGTTGCGGCAAAACGACCCTTTTAAGACTTATTTCCCGCCTTGAAAAACCTGTTCGCGGCGTGATTTTGCAGAATATAGACGACAAATTCGGTCAAAAGAGCAAGCAGGGTAAAAAATGGTATAAAAAGGTGGGCGTGGTTTATCAGAACCCCGACTATCAGCTTTTTATGCAGACGGTGGAAAAGGAGATTAAATTCGGTGCTAAATCCGACGAATACGCCGACGAAATAGCCGAAAAATTCGGAATAAAGCATTTATATGCCCGTCATCCGCAGTCGCTTTCGGAAGGTCAGAAACGTAGAGTTTCTATCGCGGCGGTCGTGGCAACTAACCCCGAAGTTCTCATATTGGACGAGCCGACGGTGGGACAGGACTATAAAGGCTTGTGCGAAATGGTTGAAGTGCTGAATCGTATTCACGAGG
>JAJWOJ010000051.1 GCA_021635425.1 Clostridiales bacterium
ATGCATGAATTTAATGAATAATATGCAAAACAATTTGAGGAGGTTCGATATGAACGGAAAAAAGAAGCTTATAGTTCTTCTTGCGGCGATTGTTGTCGCTGTTGCTGCTGCGGTCGGCGTTGTTGTGTCTGTTGTGTCATGCAAAGATAAAAACAATTCGGAATCAGCCGACAACGGAATCGTCAAAAACGCGGAATATTATTGCGTTGCGGAAGACGAAGAGTATGTCGTTACTTTAACGAACGGAAAAACTTATTATTTATCAGTCGCGGGTGAACACAAAATCGGCGATTATACATTGAGCGAGGGCGGCGAGCTTAAACTTATCGTGGACGGAAATGAGCTTTCTGCGCGTATAAGCGGCGACGAATTAGCCTTAACTTACGGAGGTAAGTCCTATACGTTGATCGAGAAGATCGACAGAAAAGTAACGTTTAACGACGACGGAGCTACGACTACGGCGACCGTGCTGAACGGTAAGTCGGTTGCAAAACCTGCCGACCCCGAAGAAAAAGAGGGTAAAAAGTTCGTCGGATGGTATACTTCTGCGGAATATACGGAAGTATACAATTTTGCCACGCCGGTAAGAACCGATATAACCGTTTACGCTCAGCACGTCGAGTTGACTGCGGGCGCGAAAGAATTTACCGTAACGCTTAAAGACGGAAGCGATGAGAAGATTAAGACGACAAACGGCGTTGTTTACGGTCTCGAATCTCTTTCGGATAAAGACGGAAAGGAATTCGACGGCTGGTATGTCAGCGATTTCAACGACGAAGCGAAACTTACTTATAAATATAACGGCGAAGCGTTGAAACAAAACGTCAATCTTTATCCCGTATGGAAAGGCGAAATAAACGCCGTATCCGTAACCGAAGGCAAAATTTCGTGGGAATCCGACGGAACGAGTTTCGACGTTAAGATAACCGACGCGAATAACGTTTCAGAAACAAAGCGCTCCACTCAGAAATATCTCGATTACGACTTTAAAAACGTAGGCGAATATAAGGTGGAAATCGGCAAGACGGGCAGCAATAATGTGACTGTTGTATATTATAACAGTAAAGCTCTTGCGAGAGTTTCCAATATTACGGTTGTCGAAGGCGGAGTTGTAAGTTATAACGCTGTTGAGAATGCCGAAAAGTATATCGTTACCGTAGATTGCGGAAATAAAAGTCATAAACATACCAATGTTGATAACGGTAAACGCACATATTTCGATATATCGGGCTGCGATATGCAAGAAGGCGGAATCAAAGTTACCGTCGTTGCTCAGGCAAAAGGTTACGGTTCTTCTCAGTCGGAAGCGTTTTATTATGACAGAACGCTTGACAAGATAGCGGCTGTAGAAGTAAAAGACGGAAAACTCGTATGGAGCGGAGTTGAGAACGCTCTCGGCTATGTTGTTGTCGTCAACGGCGATAAGTTCGAAGTCGGAAAAGTTACCGAGTATTCGCTTAAAGGTTATGCTGCGGGTGATTACGAGCTTGAGGTTTACCCTGTAACGAAGGGTTACAACAGCCCTGCGGCGGCAACTGTAACATATAAAAAAGATAAATTAGCGACCCCCGCGGGGGTTGCCGTAAACGGCAACGTCCTTAAATGGGAATCCGTTGCGGGAGCAACGAGCTATACCGTTAATCTTAACGGCAAGACGTTTACCTCCGACAAAAACGAAGCGGAATTAAATGCTGAAGATATAAAGACCGACAACACGGTAACCGTTACGGCTATCGGTGACGGCGTGCAGTCCGAAGAATCCGACGTATTTGCTTTTGCTCAGGGAAAGATGTCCGAACTTACCTATGTCGACGGAAAGATCGAGTGGAAAGGTATTTTCGGCGCGCAGGCGTATATTATAAAATTAAACGGCAATCTTCTCGCTACTGTCGACGGTGACGTTACAAGCTATAAAGTCGCTTATAAAATCGCAGGCGAAAACAAGATAACCGTTGGTTACGCAACCGAAAAAGACGCTACCGAAGCGGTGGACGAAGCGTCGGTTGTCGTTACTGTTTATACCGTAAGTTATTTCGGTGACGACGGTGAAAATCTTGGCAGCGCATTGGTTGCCGAGGACGATCCGATAGACGCTCCCGTTGTTGAAAAAGCAGGTTTTGTCTTTGCGGGTTGGTATAAAGTGCCCGAAGGAGGCAAGAATAACGCTCAGAAGTATACGGGAGGAAAACTCGAAAAGGCAGGAGATGTACGTTTCTATGCCGATTTCGATACGGCAAAATATAAAGTTGTTCTTAATGCCGACGCCGATCCCGATAAACAGATTGAAAGCACGGTCGCTTTCAAACAATACTTTACGTTGCAGACCGTAGAACCCGAAGACGAATCCAAGGCTTTCGGCGGTTGGTATACCGAACCGAGCGGTCAGGGCAAACAGATTACCGATAATATGGGTAACGGTATCGGTAAATGGACTTACGCTTACGATGGCGTAAAGCTTTATGCAAACTGGGTGAGCCTGTTCAATTTCGAGTATAATAACCAAGGATTCATCGTTACGGGTGCAGAGGGCTTGCAATATGTTACTGCGGCAAAAATCCCCGCGACGCATTTCGATGGTCAGCATAACGCTAAAGTTATAACCGTAGACGAACTCGAATATGGCGACAATCTTGTTTCTATCGATATTCCCGATACGGTAACTACGATACAGACCGGTGCTAAGTTAGGTACGGAATCAAGCGCGTTCAAGGCGTGCAAATCGCTTAAATCCATAAATATTTATAAAACGGGTGAACCCGTAACGGCGGGTTACGTTTCCTTCGACGGTATTTTATACGAAGCGGTATATGTTCGCGATTCCGAAGGCAACGAAAAACTCAGCTCGCTTAATCTGCTTTTGGTTCCTTACGCTAAAGACGGTGATATCGTTGTGGCGGACGGTACTTCGAGTATCGCAACTTATGCGTTCTCGTCTACGGCTGCGGGTACGGTAACGATACCCGAATCCGTTGTCGAGGTTAAGGATTACGCTTTCTCGTCCATGTCTGAACTCAGCGAAGTTAAATTCCTCGGAAGCGACGCTAAAAAACAAGTTACTTTAGGCGAATATGTGTTTGCAGGAAACCGTAAACTTACAAAAATTACGCTTCCCGCAGGTTTAAAAGCAAGTACGCACCATGTAAAAGAGTGGAATAACGGCAAAGAAGACCCGAACGATGGCAGCGTTAAGGGAAATTATGTCGTATATGAGTATGATATCGATTTCGATACCTACCTTTTCGATAAAACCACGAAGCTTCAGACTATAGAAATAAACGGCAACGGCGGTTATTATAAATCTGTTGACGGTATGCTTTGCAAGAATGACGGAACGATTGTATATTGTCCTCAGGGCAGAGAAAAAGCAGTCGTTACGACTAATGAAATTACCGCAATAGGAAACGGCGCGTTTAAAAATTGTACTAAGCTTGAATCTGTTAAAATAAACGCGGGCGTAACGTATATAGGAAAAGAAGCATTCTATTGTGCTTACAGCTCTTCCGGTAGTTTCGTAAGCGGTCTGAATGAACTTGTATTCAATACAGACGTTAACGACGAAGGAATCGAAATAGACGAAAGGGCGTTCTATCAGCAGAATCTTATAAGCGTAACGTTACCCGAAAACCTTGTTAAACTCGGTAAATTTGCTTTCGGCAATAACGACAACCTGAAAACGGTTACCGTTTTGTCTGCAGGAGAAAACGGAACGCTTAATTTTGCCGACGATGCTTTTGCTTCTATGCCCGATACGCGTTATAACTATGTTTCCGATTATGTCGTCGAAAATGTAATCATAGGTAAAAATGTACCCGCTTTCGGTGTTTCGGCAGTATTCGGTTCTTCGCTTAAAGACGTATCTATCGATAAAGAAAACATTAACTTCGATAAAGACGGCGAAAACATTTATTACAGTAAAGACGGAAAACAAGTAGTCTATGCCAATATTGCTAATTTGCGCGGCGAACTTGTTTTAAAAGACGGCGTTGAGATTATAAATGCAAACGTATTCGGAAATGCGTCCCTGTTGACTTCTGTTACTATTCCTTCTTCGGTTAAAGTTATCGGCGACGGAGCTTTCCGTAACAGTAGTATAACCTCGCTTATATTCGGTGATGAAGGTGACGGGGCGGCAACTTCGCTCGATATCGGGAAACAGGCGTTTTACGGCTGCGATGTAAGCGGCGTTGTCACGCTTCCCGAAAGACTTACGTCCATAGGCTACGGAGCATTTGCAAGGGTTGCCGTTTCCGAATTTAAGTTTACCGGAACAAAATTGACAACTATAGGTCAACGTGCGTTTGACAACAGTTCGATAACGAGCATGACGCTAAGCAACGGGGTTACCACGATAGGAGCCGAAGCTTTCTATGGTTGCGATGAGCTTGAAGTTCTTAATCTTCCCGAATCTATAACCGAATTGGGCAGTAACTTCCTTGATGGATGCGACAGCCTTCAGACCGTTAACGTGGCCGAAGGTTGTAAGGGTTTAAAAACGATTCAGGGCGTACTTTACAGATGTGAAAACGACGTACCCGTCGAGCTTGTTTTGTGCGTAGTTGCAAACGAGGGCGATAACGGAACTCTTACAATCCCCAACACTGTTACTATGGTAGGCGATGGCGCGTTCAACAACAATCAGGGAATCAAAAAGCTTATATTTGAAGATTATACCGACGAATATATCGCTGCCGGTAACACGTTGAGTATCGGTTCCGGCACTGCTCTCCAGTATGTCTTTTACGGAAGCAATATCGAATACGTTAAACTTCCGCGCGGCATGGTTGTAATAAAAGCATATTCTTTCACACGCTTTGATACGTTGAAAGAAGTCGTTATACCTAACACGGTACGCAAAATAGAGCAGTATAGTTTTTCTTCCGATAAGGCTCTTGAAAAAATAACTTTTGAGACGGGCAATGACGAAGCTTCTTTGGAAATTGAAGACGGTACTTCGCAATATAACGGCGCGTTTGCCAGCACGTCTAACTTAAAAGAGGTTATTCTTCCTGCAAGAACAACTAAAATCGGTGCATGGGCATTCGGGCAGAATCAGCCGTTCACTAAAGACTTATTAACGAAAGTCTTTATACCCGCAGGCGTTAAAGAAATAGGCGAAAAAGCGTTTGCGTGCAGACCAAATCTTTCTTCTCTGACGTTTGAAGATACTGCGGAAAATCCGAGTCAGCTTACAAAAATAGGAGATTGGGCATTTACAAACCGTAAGAATGTGCTTAGTGGTAGTATAAATAAGCTTACGGAAATAAAATTGCCTGCTTCGATAGAAGAAATCGGAGAGTATGCGTTCAGCTGTTGCGGAATAAAAAATTTGATAATTCCGGCAGCGGTAAAAACTGTAGGTAATTATGCTTTTGACGGTTGTACGAATCTTATCACGCTTAGTTTTGAAAAACCCGAGTCTGATTTGTCAATAGGTAATTATGCGTTTAATTCTTGTTCTAAGCTTACGACCGTTGAACTTCCCGATGGGCTTACAACAATAGGGAATTGGGCGTTTGCATCTACTGGAATCGATGAAATTACTTTACCGTCTTCTTTGCGGACGATCGGCGATTGGGCATTTTCCGAATCTTCGCTCGGCAGCGTTAATTTTGAACTTAACGAAGAAGATAAATGTCCTTTGAAGAGTATCGGTTATATGGCATTCGGTTCTACGGAACTTACCGAGTTTGTATTCCCCGAAACGACCGATACGCTTACGCTCGGCAACAATCTTTTCCAAAGCTGTATGAGCCTTACAAAGGTTGTTATGTCGTCGTCGGTTAAGTCGTTGGGCAATGCTCTTGACGGCGCAACGGAAATCACCGAAATAATTTTGCCGATCGATGGCGGAATTAAGGCTGAAAACGGATTCCTTACAAACGGTAAAGATACGATATATTCTGTTTACGGTAATTTGGTTCTGGATAACGGAACGTTAGTTATTCCCGAGGGTATCACAACGTTAGGCGATAAGGTATTCATGGGATATGCCAATATCAAAACGGTTGTTCTTCCGTCTACAATTTCGTCAATCGGAGTAAAAGCTTTTGCAAATTGTACAAGTCTTGAAAAAGTAGTATTTACGAAAGGCGCGCCGAGTTTGTTTGAAATTTCGGGCAGAACATTTGAAAACTGCGTAGCGCTTAAGAGTATCGATTTACCGGCAAATCTTGAAACAATAAGCTATTATGCGTTTGCAAACAGCGGTCTCGAAAGCATTAAAATACCTGCCACCGTTTCTACACTCGGCGGTCGTGCAATCGAATTAACCGGAATCACGTTGAGAGAATATGACTACGGTAACTCGTTTGATTCCTGTAAATCGCTTAAATCCGTTACGTTTGCACAAAACGGAGATTTGAAATCGCTTACAAAAGAAACCTTCCAGAATTGTACCGCCCTTGAAAGCGTCACGCTTCCGGACGGACTTGAAGAAATACAGGACAGAGCATTTAAAAATACAAAACTCACTTCTATTAGTATTGGTGCTGTAGTGACGTCAATCGGTACCTATGCGTTTGAGAATACGAGCAGTTTGACAACCGTTAAATTTGCAGAAAACGGTTCACTCAATACTATAGGAAACTATGCGTTTAAATATTCCGGTCTGACAAGCGTCGAAATACCTTCCACGGTAACGTCTTTAGGCAGACAGGCGTTTATTGGCTGTGCAAAGCTCGAAACCGTTACATTCAAAGGCGGCTTAATCAGTACGATTCAGGATTCGACGTTTAAAGGTACGGCGATAAAGAGCATCACTCTTCCCGAAAGCGTAAAAATTATTGAAGAGTGCGCGTTTATGGATTGTTCTGAGCTTACAACGGTAAATCTCCCGTCCGGTTTAACCACGCTCGGTTCGGAAAACAAAGGAGGCTCAAGCTATAATGCAGAAAGGTTCGGAGTTTTCGCTAACTGTTCGTCGCTTACAAATATTACTTTACCCGAAAGTTTAACGTATATAGGAGCGTTTGCTTTTGCTAAGTCCGGGTTGCAAAGCGTTACGATACCTGCGGGAGTGCAGTATCTCACGGCGAAGAATTCTATGTTGTCTCAACAATCGGAAAAACTTCAAAAAGGTGAGTCCGAGGGATATTTTGCGGGACAGTTTGCATATTGCTACGACCTTGAAGAAGTTATTCTTCCTGTAACGTTAAATTCGATCGGCGCGGGCGTGTTCTATAATACTCCTAAGCTTAAGACGTTAAAATATGACGGTTATACCGAAACGAACAATATCTTACACCAGAACGTTCAGTATCTCGGAGGAAATGCTTTTGTAAACAGCGGTCTCGAAAACTTAACGGCGAAAGGTTTAAAAGAAATTTATGCAAACGCATTTAATGCGTCCGGATTTACTTCGGTTGATCTCGAATCAACTTCCGTTCAGACGATAAACGCCTCGATGTTTGCAGGTTTAAGCAAGTTAACCTCGGTTAAACTTCCGTCCGGATTAAAAACGATAGAGGATTCGGCGTTTGAGGGTTGCGGAATTGCGAATATAATCGTACCCGAAACTTTGACGACTATCGGCGAAGCGGCATTTAAAAACAGTGCAATTAAAGAAATTTCTCTTGTAAAAGTAACGAATATCGGCGAAAGCGCATTTGAAGGTTGTAAATCTTTAACGAAAGCCGTTCTCGGCAACTCGATAGAGGAGCTTCCGGATTCGTTATTCAAGGGTTGTTCTTCGCTTAAAGAATTTACGATACCCGAAAAGGTTTCGATTATCGGCGATGAGTGCTTGTTTGGTACGGCAATAGAGAATCTGAAGATTCCCGCAAAGCTTACAAACTTAGGCGTCGGAGCATTGGGTTCGTCCGCTATCAAAAACGTATCTGTCGACATCGGCAATAAGATGTTTAAAGTCGAAGATAAATTCCTTAAAACTGCCGCAGGAAAACTTGTTGCGTATTTAGGTTCCGAAACCGAAGTTACGCTTCCTGTTTCCGACGCAGGGGTTGCAAACGGGTTGTTTGCCGGTAATACGACAATCAAGAAGATCACTCTTCCCGATACCGTAAAAACCGTAACAAGCAATATGTTCTATGGTTGCCTTGGCGTAGAAACGATAGTGTTGGACGGTGTAATAACGATTGATGCAAATGCTTTTAACGGCTGTGTAAATCTTAAAAACATTAAGATTCCGGCTTCGGTTACGTCTATCGCTAAATCTGCGTTTGCGGGCGCCGGCGCTATGGACGGAACAAGCGAATTAACGGTTGATTTAACAGAAGCAGATGCAGGAATATTTAATATTTCCTCTATGTTTAAGGCGAGCGGTGTTGCCAATGTTATCCTTCCGGACAGCATTACCAACTTGGCGGAGAAATTCTTCGATGAAGCATATTATCTCAAAGAAGTTAAATTGCCAGACGGTTTAACCGAGATATCCAAATCTTTATTTAACAAGTGTGCGTCGCTTACCGAAATCGACATTCCGGCTTCGGTAACTAAACTCGGCGCGGAGAGTTTCTATGTTTGCGAAAGTCTCGTTACCGTTAATTTCCTGGGCAACGATAAAATAACCGAATTACCGAGTAAGGCGTTCTGGGGTTGTTATTCGCTTAAAAACATCAACTTGCCCGAAAGTTTAAAGACCATCGGAGCTAATGCATTTACGGGTGCTACATTGCGTGTTCTCACCACAAGTACAGAAAAGAAGGGGGCGGCATTAGAGAGCATTGTTATTCCGAAAAACGTTACGAAGATTGATAATTCTGCTTTCCAATATTGTGATCAACTTAAGACGGTCGAGATTAAAGGCAAACTGCAACAAATCGGGAATTATGCATTCTCCCAATGTGTGTCGCTGAACTCAATAGATGTAAGTTCTGTTACAAAATTCGGAACTAAGACATTTGAGAATACCGTTATAGAGCATTTATCGATAAACGGTAATGCAACGTTAGGTGAAAATATGTTCAGCGGACTTACTTCGCTCAAGACCGTTACGTTTACCGAAGGCTCGGCAACTTTACCGTCATCGTTATTCAAGAAATGCATTGCGTTAACAAGCGTAACGCTTCCGGATAAAATAACGGCTATACCTTCATCGTTGTTTGAGTCGTGTGCAAATCTGACCGAAGTCAATATTCCCGACACGGTCACTTCTATAGGAGGCAGTGCATTCAGTGGATGTTCGTCGCTTACATCTGTAAATGTCGGCGATAAAGTGACAAGTATAGGCTATGCGGCTTTCAAGGATTGTACTTCGATTAAATCGATTTACATTCCCGCAACTGTAAAGTCTATCGATGCAAGCGGTATTTTCTCGGGTTGGACGCCCGCTCAAACGATAAACTTCGGTTACGAGGGATATCAGGCATTCAGATTATACGGCGAAAAATTGCTTAACGGTTGTGCGGCTAAAGTTAATTTCGGAGTAACAAAATAATTATCGGTGATTAACTCTATAACGGCTTAACGTTGAGGCGTCGTATAACCGATACGTGACAAGAAAGAGACCGTGACAAACGGTCAGAGAGGAAAGGTTGCAAACCCGTTCGATAAAGATGGGGTTGCAACCTTTTTCATGTCATTTTTTTTCCATCCGATTTAAGTGAATACATTTTTGCAAAAATTTATATTTTCACAAAAAAAGTTGTTAAAAACATTTGACAATGTCTTATATAAGTAATAAAATATGAATCAAAATAATCTGAATCTCTGTTGTTTTAGAAGTATAT
>JAJWOJ010000052.1 GCA_021635425.1 Clostridiales bacterium
CGCGCGTTTAAACGGCGCGTTGGAAAAAGCGAAAAACGACGCGGAAAAGCATTTCGCGAGCGAACGCGAGGCTGCGGAAAACGACGCGAAAAGGTTTATAGCGGACAGAAGCGGCAAGGCGGTCGAAATTGCGGACGAGCTGTTCGGGAGGATAAAAAATGGCGATTGCTGAAATGTCTAAATGCACGCTCGTTGCCTTGAAATCCGATAAGGACAAGGTTTACGACGCGTTGCAAAGGACGGGGGCGGCGCAGATCAAAACTCAGGAAGAGCGGGAATACACCGTTCCATTTAAAGCGGGAGATACGTCGGAGCTTGACAGACAATCGGAAGAAGCGAAAAAATGTCTCGATTTTCTCACCGACGAAATCGAGCTTCTGCCCAAAGAAAAGCGCGGAAGCGGGGTTATAAAGGACGGATTCGGCGTTTCGGAAGCGGAATTTTTCTCCATGGGAGAAAAGACGGACGAGATATACGGGGTTTTAACCGAAATCGAAAATCTCGCGGCGCAAAAATCCGCAAAAAAAGCCGAGCTTTCCAGGCTTAACGAGCAGATCAGAGCTTACGAACCTTATTTGCCGCTGAAAAGTAAATTTTCCGCGTTTGCGGATACAAAAACAGTTAAGGTTTATCTCGGCATAGTTCCGTCCGACAAAGCGGAAAAGTGCATGGATGAATTTAAAGAAGCCGAGCTTACGGAAGCTTTTTTAGAAGGGGACGGCAAAGCGGGAAGCATCGTGTCCGCGGTCGCTTATCTCGGCGCTTGCGAAACGGCTGAAAAAATCTTTTCGGCTTACGGGTTTATAAAGTGTCCTTTTAAAGGAGATTATACGGCGGCTGAAAAAATCGCCGAGCTTACAAAGCAGGCGGAAGAGATAACGGCGGGTTTCGAAGAGATAAGTCTGTCGGCGGCAAAAATCGCCGATCGGTCGAGAGAAGTTAAGCTATATGTCGATTATCTCGCATATCTTAAAGAAAAAGCCAATGCGGACGGAACGCTTTTGTCAACCGTTGACGCATATGTTTTAGAGGCTTACGTTCCGACGGAGAAAACCGAAGAAGTTAAAAAAGCGGTGGAAGAGGTAACGCGAGCATGCAATATTGAGTTCGGCGTTATCCCGCGCGACGAGTTTGCGCCCACTCTCATGAAAAACAGCAACGCCGTATCCAATTTCGAGGCGGTTACGAACATGTATTCCGTTCCCGCTTACGGCGCGCTCGATCCGAACGCGGTGATGTCCTTCTTTTTCTCCCTGTTTATGGGGCTTATAATGGCGGACGTCGGTTACGGACTTCTGATGATAATCGGCGGATTTCTCTTTGCTTCCAAGCAGAGAAAGGGAACGAGCATATATCGTATGGCAAAAGTTTTTGCTTACGGCGGATTCTTTGCGGTTATTTTCGGCGCGTTGTTCGACAGCTGGCTCGGTTATCCGCTTTTAAGAACGCTTACGGGCGCGGGGTCTTCGTATAATCGGTTTTATGCAAGCTATCTCGACGCGATAAATTCCCCCGCAAGCATCGCGGGCATATCCGTTCCGCAAATGCTTTTGTGGTGTCTGGGTTTAGGTACGGTGCAGATCGCGGTGAGCCTTATAATGAAAGCCGTTCAGTGCTTCACGAGAAAACAATACGCCGAAGGTTTCTTTTCGGGTATTGTCTGGGCGATAGGGCTTCTTGCCTTTGTCGTAGCCGTGTTCGGAATGGCTTCGAATAACGATTTTCTTACAAAATACGGCGCGTATATAGCCGTCGGGCTTATCGCTCTCGGAATCCTCACGTCGGGCATAACCGAAAAGGGCTTCGGAAAGGTTATGAAACCTTTCTCGTCGCTTTACGGGCTTATAAATTACGCCTCGGACATTTTGAGTTACGCAAGGCTTTACGGTCTCATGCTTTCGGGCGCGCAGATAGCTTCTATATTTACGAACAATCTCGCGATCGATCTTCTGTTTCCGAAAGGAATTATAGGCGTCGTATTCGGCGTTGTTATAATAATAATAGGAAACGTTTTCAACCTCGCGATGAGTTTACTCGGCGCATTTATTCACGATTCGCGTTTGCAATACGTCGAGTTCTTCGGGCGTTTTTACGAAGGCGAAGGCGAACTTTTCACCCCGCTCGGAAGAAGCGGAGAATACACTTATTTCATTTCGCAATAAACGACGTCAAACCGCAAAAAGCGGTCTATAAGTCGATTATTAAACATAAAAATCAATTTCGGAGGAAATTACTATGGAAAAATTCATCGGCATTTTAGGGCTTTCGCTCTGTATGATCCTGTGCGGAGCGGGATCTGCTATCGGTCTTTACAAAACGGGTTCGGCTTCCGCGGGGGTTCTCGCCGAGGACAACAAAAAGTTTTCCAAGATCATCGTTTTAGCTCTTCTTCCCGCAACGCAGGGTATTTACGGATTCGTTCTTGCCGTAATGAAAATCGGCGCAATCGCTCAGGGTTGGTCGCTTTTCGGCGCAATGCTCGGTCTCGGCGTAACGGGTATGCTTTCCGCGATTTTGCAGGGTATCACCGCGTCGTCGTGTATTTACGCAATCGGCAAAAACCCCGCAGGCTCGGGTAAGTACGTTTTGTTCCCCGCGATGATAGAGTTCTACGCGATTCTTGCGCTCGTTCTCGGAATCATGATTCCCGTCGCATAAGAGTTAAAACACGGAACCGTTAAAATTATGGAAGAAAAAAAAGATATTTGCGCGGCTATAATAGCCGACGCGGATAAATATGCGGCTGAGGCGACAAAATCCGCCGAAGAATACGCGAAAACCAAGGCGGCGGAAACCGAAAAAGAGGTTTCCGCGTATGCCGTAACGCAAGCCGAACTTGCCGAAAAAGGCGCGGCGGACATTGCGGCTAAAAACGCGGCGGCGGAGAGAATGGAAAGGAAAAAGATTCTTCTTGCCGCAAAAGCCGAGCTTATCGACGAGGTTTATAAAAAACTCGAAGCGCGGCTTGACGGCATGAGCGAGGCAGACCTTGTCGTTTTCAGCGAAAAACTTATTGAAAAGTACGCCGCGAAAGGAGACGAAATAATCGTTTCCGAAAACTCGAAAGTCAAAGCGGAGAAATTTACGGAAATGAACGCCGTAAAAAATCTCGGGCTTAAGGTTTCGGGCGGAGGAAAATTCTCGGGCGGATTTATTATAAGAAGCGCGGCTTTCGACACCGATTTGTCTTTTGCGGCAATCGTAAGGTCGGTAAGAGAAGATACGGAAGCGGAAGTTTCCGCAAAGCTTTTCGATTGATAAAATTCCGCGAGCGGAAATTCGCGACATATTTTCGCAAGCGATATTTATCGATACAACAATCAAAGGTAATATTATGACAAGAGACATGACTTTTTCGAACGGAATAATCAAATCGCTCGAAAAAGACCTTTTAACAACTTCCGCCTTATCCCGGCTTATCGACGAGGCGGACTATAAAACCGCTCTTGCGTCGCTCAGAGATCAAGGCTTCGGAAAAGGCGCGGCGGACGTGGAGAATATCGACGATATTCTTCTTGCGGAAACTGTTTTTGCGGATAATTTCGTCCGCGAGTTTTCGCCGTCCAAAGAGTATTCCGAGTTTTTTCTCACGGGCGTGGACTTTTACAATGCGGAAAGGTATGTCCGTTCGAAATTTGTCAAGGGCTATGCTTACGAGGAGACTCGTTACGGGCTTGTAAAAGACGTTGCGGAAGCTATCGAAAAAAACGATAAAAAGCTGCCCGACGAGCTTAAGACGGCGGTTAAGGAAGCCGAAGAACTTTTTGAAAGCGGCAAAGCTACGGGGGCGGCGGTATCGACGATTTTTGCCAAGGCTTTATATACAAGGCTTTTGAAAAAGTGCGGAGGCGAGCTTAAAACGTTTATAAAAAACGAAATCGACGCGGCTAATATTTCGACGGCGTTCCGCTCGAAAACGGAAGAGACGGCAGAAAGGCTTTTCATAGACGGCGGAAACCTGAAAAAAGAGGATATTTTGTTTATTTTCTCGTCGGATAACGATAAAATAGATAAAAAATTCGCTTTCACGCCATATAAAGAGATGATGAGCGTCGCACTCTTCGAAAGAGCCGAAAAAACTCCGTTCATAAACTTTGAAAGGTCGGCGGACGGTTTCGCGCTCGGCGAACTCAAAAAGAAAAAATACGACACCGAGGGCGCAACGCCGTTTATGCTTTACTGTTTATATAAGCGCGCGGAGATAAAAAACGTTCGGATAATCATGACGGGTAAGCGCGCCAAGGCTCAGGCGGACGAAATCAAAAGGAGGCTGAGAGTCGGTTATGACGGGTGAAATCGCAATTATCGGCAACGGCGAAAGCGTGCTTGCATTCAAAGCGGGCGGCGTGGACGCGTATTTTGCGGACGATGAAAAGCAGGCGAGAGAACTTTTAAAGAAACTCGCGAAAACATATAAAGTAATTTTCATTACGGACGACCTCGCCGAGGCAACGGACGACCTTATAAAGAGAATGCTTGAAAATCCTTATCCCGCGATAGTTCCCGTTCCTCCCAAAAAAGGCGGAAGCGGCTATGCGCGCGATAAGATGAAACAATATGCCGAGATGGCTCTCGGCGCGGATATTCTTTTCGGAAACGATAAGAAATAAACGAGAATAAATAAATTGCAACAGGCTTTTTAAATCGCAATAACCCGTCGCGGTTTTTTATCGTCTGATTCAGACGCGAAAAAGGCGCGGCGACAAAGAGGAAAATAAATAATGCAAGGAAGAATCGTAAAGGTTTCAGGTCCGCTTATCGTGGCGGAGAATATGGCGGACGTCAAGATGTACGACGTGGTTAAA
Organism: Clostridiales bacterium; assembly: GCA_021635425.1. GTDB lineage: Bacteria > Bacillota > Clostridia > Christensenellales > Borkfalkiaceae > UBA10281. The sequence continues at coordinate 4,806 of JAJWOJ010000052.1, forward strand.
GTGGGCGAAAAGGAGCTTATCGGCGAAGTTATCGAGCTTCGCGGCGACAGAGCCTCCGTTCAGGTCTACGAGGAAACGTCGGGTCTCGGGGTAGGCGATAAAGTCGTTTCAACGGGTTATCCCCTTTCCGTCGAGCTTGCGCCGGGGCTTATCGAAGGAATTTTCGACGGTATTCAACGTCCGCTCGAAAAAATCGTCGAGCATTACGGCGACCGTATCACGAGAGGTTTGAAGGTAAACAACCTCGATCGCGAAAAAAAATGGAAATTCGTTCCCGAAAAGAAGGTCGGCGACGAAGTCACCGCGGGCGACGTTTTGGGTTCCGTTCAGGAAACGCCCATCGTCTCTCATAAAATAATGGTTCCGTTCGACGTGAGCGGAAAAATAACCGACATTAAAGAAGGCGAATTCAATATAACCGAAACGGTTGCGAAGGTGGGCGAAACGGAAGTTTGCATGCTCACCCGCTGGCCCGTCAGAAAGGCAAGACCGTATAAGGAAAAACAAACGCCCGATATGCCCATGGTTACGGGGCAGAGAGTTATCGACACTCTTTTTCCGATAGCCAAAGGCGGCGTAGCGGCGGTTCCCGGTCCTTTCGGAAGCGGAAAAACGGTCGTTCAGCACCAGCTTGCAAAGTGGGCGGACGCGGAAATAATAGTATACGTCGGCTGCGGCGAACGCGGAAACGAAATGACGGACGTTTTAAACGAATTCCCCGAGCTTAAGGATCCGAAAACGGGCGAACCGCTCATGAAGAGAACGGTTCTTATCGCCAACACATCGGATATGCCCGTTGCGGCGAGAGAAGCTTCGATTTACACGGGTATCACGATAGCCGAATATTTCAGAGATATGGGCTATAACGTCGCGATAATGGCAGATTCCACGTCGCGTTGGGCGGAAGCTCTCCGTGAAATGAGCGGAAGGCTCGAAGAAATGCCCGGCGACGAAGGTTACCCCGCATACCTTTCTTCGAGGCTTGCGGAGTTCTACGAAAGGGCGGGAATCGTCAAAGTTCTCGGAAAAGAGGATAAACTCGGCTCGGTTTCGGCAATCGGCGCGGTTTCTCCCCCGGGCGGCGACCTTTCCGAACCCGTATCTCAGGCAACTTTGCGTATAGTAAAAGTATTCTGGGGTTTGTCCGCTCAGCTTGCGTACAAACGTCATTTCCCCGCAATCGACTGGCTTATAAGTTATTCGCTTTATGCCGACAGAATGGGCGAGTGGTTCGATAAAAACGTCGGAGCGGATTTTATGGATCTCCGCGCGTTTATAATGAACGTTTTGCAGGAAGAGGCAAGCTTAGAGGAAATCGTAAGGCTTGTCGGTATGGATACTCTTTCTTATAAAGACAGAATGACGCTCGAAACGGCTAAGATGATAAGAGAAGACTATCTTCATCAGAACGCTTTCCACGAAACGGATACTTACACTTCGCTTAACAAGCAATATCGCATGTTAAAGCTCATAAAGAAGTTTTACGACCTCGGCAACGTTGCCGTCGCCAACTACGCGGATATCGACGAAGTAACTTCCTGCGAAGCTAAGGAAAAGATAGGCAGAGCTAAATATATCGAAGAAAGTTCGATGGAAAAATTCGACGAGATAGACGCCGAGCTTGAAAAAGAGCTTAAAGCGCTTGCCGCAAAAGGAGAAAGCGATGTATAAGGAATATAAAACGATTAAAGAAGTCGTCGGACCTCTGATGCTCGTAGAGGGCGTCGAAGGGGTAAAATACGACGAACTTGTCGAAGTAACGCAGGAAAACGGCGAGATAAGAAGAGGTAAAGTCCTTGAAGTTAAGGACGATAAAGCCGTAGTTCAGCTTTTCGAAAACACTCAGGGTCTTAAAATTTCCACGTCCAAAGCGAGATTTTTGGGCAAAAGCTTGTCGCTCGACCTTTCCGAGGATATGCTCGGCAGAGTTTTCAACGGAATGGGCAAACCGCGTGACGGCGGCGCGCCGATTATCCCCGAAAAAAGCAGAGACGTAAACGGCGAACCGATAAATCCCGCCGCGAGAAATTATCCCAACGAGTTTATTCAGACGGGTATTTCGGCAATCGACGGGCTTAACACCCTCGTAAGAGGTCAGAAGCTTCCCGTGTTTTCCATGAGCGGACTTCCGCACGCGGAACTTGCCGCGCAGATAGCCCGTCAGGCGAGAGTTTTAAACGCAAACGATAAGTTCGCGGTTGTTTTCGCCGCGATCGGTATAACTTACGAAGAAGCGCAGTATTTCATAGACGACTTCAAAAAGACGGGCGCGATTGAAAGAACGGTGCTTTTCACCAACCTTGCGAACGACCCGGCGATAGAACGTCTCGCAACGCCGAAAATGGCTCTTACTTGCGCCGAATACCTCGCGTTCGATAAGGGCATGCACGTGCTTGTCATTATGACGGACATCACCAACTATGCGGAAGCTCTCCGTGAAGTTTCGGCGGCTAAAAAGGAAGTCCCCGGGAGAAGAGGTTATCCCGGTTACCTTTACACCGACCTTGCTACTTTATACGAAAGAGCGGGCAGAATAAGAGGAAAAGAGGGTTCTATAACTCAGATTCCTATCCTCACGATGCCCGAGGACGATAAAACTCACCCCATCCCCGACCTTACGGGTTACATCACGGAAGGTCAGATAATTCTTTCGAGAGAGCTTTTCAAAAAGGGAATCAACCCGCCTATCGACGTTCTTCCGTCTCTTTCCCGTCTTAAAGATAAAGGTATCGGCGACGGAAAGACGAGAGAAGACCATGCGGACACGATGAATCAGCTTTTCGCGGCATACGCAAAAGGTAAGGAATGCAAAGAGCTTTCCGCAATCTTAGGCGATTCCGCGCTCACCGCAACCGATAAGCTTTACGCCAAGTTTGCGGAGGAGTTTGAAAAACAGTATGTTTCGCAAGGGTTCACAACGAACAGAACCATCGAAGAAACGCTCGATCTCGGTTGGAAACTTCTGAAAATTTTACCGAAATCCGAACTTAAACGTATCAAAGAAAAGTATATCGAAAAATATCTCGGTAAAGATTAAAATCTGCCGTTAATCGACTTATAGGCGGATATTTGGATAATAATTATGACAAGACTTAACGTAAACCCCACGAGAATGGAGTTGAAAAAACTTAAAGCGCGGCTGTCTACGGCGACGAGAGGACATAAGCTTTTAAAAGACAAATCGGACGAAATGATTCGTCGGTTCACCGCGCTCATAAAGGAAAACAAGCGTCTTCGCGACGAACTCGAAGCCGAGCTTTCGGATTGTCTCGATCAGTTTTCCATGGCTTGCGCCTATTCTTCTAAAGAGGAGATAGACAAAATTTTCTCCATGCCTGTTTCCGCGGTGGATGCCGATTTCGGGGTGGGAGACGTGATGAACGTGGAAGTTCCGTCGATAAAGGTTACGGAAACGTCGTCGGGCGAAGCCTTTCCTTATTCGTTTGCGGAGATGACGAGCGAAGCCGATTATTCCGTCGAAAAGATAAGTCGGCTTATAGGGAAACTTTTAAAGCTCGCCGAAATCGAAAAAACGGTAGCAATGCTTGCAGTGGAAATCGAACGCAACAAGCGCAGAGTAAACGCTCTCGAATATATCATGATTCCGCAGATCGAAGAGACTGTTAAGTATATCAAGAGCAAGCTCGACGAAAACGAGCGCGCCGCAACGACGAGACTCATGAAAGTCAAGGACATGATTTATTGACGTTTTAATTGACTATATAATTTCCCAAACAAAAGCCGCAGATTTTGCGGCTTTTAGTATTTTAAGAATAAAAAACAACGCTGTTTTGCGGTGTTTATATCGTTTTTTATTGTTTCGATAAACGAAAATCATACCGATGATTATCGGTGAAATAAAACGACTTATCCGCGGAAGCAACAGCTTAAGGGTTGCGAGGAGTATAAGAGACACGGCGTATAAAGTTTTGCAGGCGAGGAGTAAAATCGAGGCAGAAAAGGATGACGTCGCCACCATGGCGGAGATTGCCGAAACGCTCTCTATCCCCGAGCGCGAGGTGGTTTACGCACTCGACGCCATTTCCGACCCCGTTTCTTTATACGACCCCGTTTACAATAAAAACGGCGACGAACTTCTCGTTATGGATCAGATAAGCGACGAGAAGAACAATATCGACGGCTGGACGGAAAACGTCGCCCTGGAGGGCGCGATATCGAATTTAAACGAGCGCGAAAAGAAAATTTTATATATGCGTTATTACGAAGGCAAAACTCAGACGGAAATATCCGCCGAAGTAGGGCTTTCTCAGGCGCAGGTGTCGAGGCTCGAGAAGAACGCGCTCAAAACTGTTAAAAACAAAATATCGTAGCCGAAAACCTCAACGCGGTTTGCTTTTAAGCTGTTTTTTCGCCGCTATCCGCATAATCCGACCTTTTTCGCAGTAAAATAGAAAAGGAGACGGAATTATGGAATACAATCTTACCGATTTGAAGAAGAAAAAAGTAATCAACGTTGCGGACGGAAAGGACCTCGGTAAAATAACCGATATGGTGATAACTTACCCCGAGGGAAAAGTTAAAGGAATCATCGTCCCCGGGAAGAAAAACGGATTGTTTTTTTCGGGCGAACTGATAATAAATTTCAAGTGCATCGAGCGCATCGGCGAGGACGCCGTTTTAGTAAGCCTTTGCGAAAAACCGCGAATCGATACAAATAAATCGGCATCCGCTTCATCGTTTACGGACGACGAAGAGTAATTTTTAAAAGAGCGGAACCCCGCCCGAAAACCGAAAAAAAAAGACAATCGGTTTTCGGGCGGTTTTTTGTGTCTTAAATGTAGCCGCATAAACCGCAAAGAATACAAAAACAATTGTAAA